>JAJRSN010000324.1 GCA_024278715.1 Calditrichota bacterium | reverse complement strand
GTCGCTATGGTAGGCCGTTACCCTACCATCTAGCTGATGGAGCGCAGGCCCATCCCTGTGCAATATCCCGCCGAAACGGAAGACCTTTAACATCGACCCCATGCAAGATCAATGCCTTATCCGGTATTAGCCCCGATTTCTCGAGGTTATCCCAGACACAAGGGCAGGTTGCCTACGCGTTACTCACCCGTCCGCCAGTATACTCCCCAAACCGAAGCTCGGGTTTCCCCTCGACTTGCATGTGTTAAGCACGCCGCCAGCGTTCGTCCTGAGCCAGGATCAAACTCTCCATTGTCCTTTAGGCTCTTTATAAGCTTTTGTGGTCTTCTTTTCCCTATCTTAGTGACACTCTCTCACAGAGTATTCACCAACTCCCCTTTTCAAAGAACAAGTGTAAATGCGTCTTCTAATTTATGAACTTCTTATGTTATTTGTCAAATGTTTTTTCAAACATTTCTAAGATATTTTTTAAAGAACAATTTCGTTTTCAAAAGCTGACAAATATAATTAGAAAGAATATTATATTTCAACTTTTTTTTATCGTCCGAGCAATCTTTATTACGCCTTGTTAAAAATACTCAATATAACTTATCCTTATCTCCCTACTCGAACCGCCTATCATCCTATTGTTTTTCAATATGTTTTTCCACAGAAAATCGATCTGCAGCTTTTTCTGAAACGTCCACTTTAAAGCCGCGTTTAAATAGCCCTTGCCATCGCCAAGGCTTCTTCCGGTATTATCGTTCATTGCCAGATCGTACTCGGCAAAAAGACTCAGTTCATTGTTCAGGCTTTTTTCAATCCCTATAAATCCGTTCAAATCTTTGTCGCTATCCTTGCGCTCAAAGCTATAGTTCAACCCGCCATGAAATGCTAAAGTTCCTAAAAAATTAAAACTCTTACTCGCCGCCACATAAATGCCCTTCGACTTCTCTTCAAATCTGCTCAGACTATCAAGATAGGCGCCATGCCCCTGTCCGTCATAGCCAACGGCGATCGCCGGAAAAGACAAGGCTTCGTCGATCACCCGATAACGGATATTTACCGCCACCAAAGGATTCCAGTCCACATTCCCGCTGCCGATTAAATTTTTCCCCCCGTAAGAAATTCCGAACATCATGCGATTTGTCAATCCTACTTCCAGATACCCCAGCAATCCGCCATCGTTATAAACCTGCAAAGATCCTAGAAAACTTCCCCGCTCCAAAGTTGCCGCCGTTGGACAATCAATGATCGATAATGACTTTACCGCTTCAATATTCTGATTATACGCCGATAAAAAGAATAAGAGAGAAAATAGAACGGATTTGATAAAATATTGTGATTTCATGACACCACCAATTTTTGTTTATCATCAGGAACAAAAGTAAGTATAGGAACATTAAAAATAATTGTCAAGAATGCACGAACGGAATTTGATTTAAAGTTTAGTCGTTCTATTACTTGACAGGGAGTATTGAGTAAGCTAAATTGGAAAAGAAAGATTGTATTTAAATAATAATAGGGATAGCAATGAAGAATAATTTTACCAGCCGCGTTTCAAAAGTAATCCGGTATTCCAAAGAAGAAGCCATGCGGCTTGGACACGACTATATAGGAACCGAGCATCTCCTTCTTGGAATTATTAAAGAAGGAGAAGGTATTGCGGTAAAGATTCTGCAAAATTTAGGCGTTGATCTGAATAAATTAAAAAAAGCCATCGAAGATGCAACCGCGCCTTCGGGCGGCACTATGACCATCGGAAATCTTCCGCTTTCCAAACGGGCTGAAAAAGCTCTTAAGATGACCTACATCGAAGCTAAAAATTTTAAAAACGATGTGGTCGGAACTGAACACCTGCTCCTTTCTATCTTAAAAGAAAAAGACAGTTTGGCGGCTCAAATTCTGTTGACGTTTAATATTGACTACACAACTTGTTTTAACGAACTCGAAAACATTCTTTCGGGCAAGCCGTCTTCACCTATTCCGAAACAAGCGCCAAAAAAGATAAAAACGCCGGCGCTGGATCATTTCGGACGCGACCTGACCCAATTGGCGATAGAAGGAAAATTGGATCCCATTATCGGTCGCGATAAAGAAATTCAACGTGTTGCGCAAATTCTGGCGCGGCGCAAGAAAAACAATCCCGTTTTAATCGGCGAGCCCGGCGTCGGTAAAACCGCTATTGCAGAAGGCTTAAGCCTTAGAATAAACCAGAAAAAAGTTCCGCGGGTTTTACACAATAAACGCGTGGTGGCTTTGGACATGGGCTCCATTGTCGCCGGTACCAAATATCGCGGTCAATTTGAAGAGCGAATGAAAGCCATTATGAATGAACTGGAAAAAGCGGAAGACGTTATTCTGTTTATCGACGAATTGCACACCATCGTGGGAGCGGGCGGCGCCTCCGGCTCTCTGGATGCTTCCAATATGTTTAAACCCGCATTAGCCCGCGGGGAACTGCAATGCATCGGCGCCACAACTCTTGACGAATATCGTATGTACATCGAAAAAGACGGCGCTTTGGAACGACGCTTTCAAAAAGTAATGGTGGAACCTACCAGCCCGGAAGAAACTTTGGAAATTCTTTATTCCATTAAAGATCGTTACGAAGCGCATCATCATGTGGTTTACACGGATAATGCAATCAATGCCATCATTAAGCTGTGCGAACGTTATATTACGGATAAGCATTTTCCGGATAAGGCAATTGATGTTCTTGATGAAGCCGGGTCACGTGTCCACTTGCAAAATTTGGTTGTTCCAAAAGAGATTTTGGATCTGGAAGAAAAAATTGAACAAATCCGCGCCGAAAAAGAATCTCTTGCCAAACTACAGGATTTTGAACGCGCCGCAAAACTGCGCGACCAAGAGCGCAATCTGACCGAAAAACTCGATCGCGCCCGATTGCAATGGGAAGTATCCGAAGAAAACAGAATGGCAAAAGTTACCGAAAACGATATTGCAGATGTGGTCTCGATGATGACCGGAATACCCACTCATCGAATCGCGCTTAATGAATCCACAAAATTAGTGAAAATGGGCGAAGAATTAAAAAAACGAGTGGTCGGGCAGGACAGCGCAATTGCCACCATTGCCAAAGCCATTCTCAGGGCTCGGGCGGGTCTTAAAGACCCCAATCGCCCCATCGGCTCTTTTCTGTTTTTGGGTCCGACCGGCGTCGGAAAAACCTACCTGGCAAAACAATTGGCGGAATACCTTTTTGAAAACCCCAACACGCTCATCCGGGTAGATATGAGCGAGTATATGGAAAAATTCAATGTCTCCCGTTTGATCGGTTCGCCTCCGGGATATGTGGGATACGAAGAAGGCGGCATTTTAACCGAGCAGGTTCGTCGTCATCCTTATTCCGTGATTTTGTTTGATGAAATCGAAAAAGCGCATCCGGACATTTTTAATATTCTGCTGCAGGTAATGGACGACGGGCTTTTAACCGATTCGCTCGGTCATAAAGTCGATTTTAAGAATACCATCGTAATCATGACCTCAAACATCGGTGTGCGCGATCTGAAACTTTCCAGCAGATTTGGTTTTACAACCGACGAAGATATTGACAATTTCGAACAGATTAAATCCAAGATAGAAGAGGAATTAAAACGCGCTTTCAATCCGGAATTCTTAAACCGACTCGACGACATCGTTTATTTCAGACAATTTAGCCAGCAGGACGCGCTTAAGATAGTTGATCTGGCTTTGAATGAATTAACCAAAAAACTAAAAGAGAGAAAGATCGAATTCCAATTGACGGACGGCGCAAAAAAATTCATCGCCGAGCGGGGATTTGATCCTCTGTACGGCGCGAGACCCCTCAGACGCGCCATTCAAAAATATATCGAAGACCCGATTGCCGACGAACTTATAAAAGGCAATTTCAGCGACGGAAGCATCATTCAGATCAAGATGAAAAATAAAAACGAACTCTCATTCACCGAAATCGGACGTCGGGAAGACGCTCCGGAGGATATTGAATTGAAAGGCTAATTTCGATAATAACGGTTAATTTTTATAGCCCGGGTGATTTTCACTTGGGCTTTTTTATTTATTGCTTTATATTCTGTGCGAATTGTTGAATCAAAAAAATGAGGTTAATATGCCAATTACACTGGATTATTCAAACGTAATCGATGCTAATATCGGAGCAGAACACGGATTGAGCATTTCGGAAATCGAATCGCTTTTGGACAAAGGTAAAGATATCCTTGACGATTTGCGCCAAAAAGCCGAACAGGGAGAGCTCGGATTTTATAAGCTGCCCTTTCAGGAAGAAACTTTTTCCGAAATTCTGACCTATGCCAATGCCGCCCGAAAACGTTTTGATTATTATGTTCATATAGGCATAGGCGGGTCTGCGTTAGGTCCCATCGCTCTGCAAACCTCTTTACTAAATTCTTATTATAATCTTAGCGAAACTCCAAAAATGTTTTTTCCGGATAATGTGGATCCGGACTGGATTTATGATTTGCTTAAACAAATTGATGTTTCCAAAACGCTGTTTCATGTTGTGTCAAAATCGGGAGCAACTGCGGAAACCGCCGCCACTCTGCTCTATTTTATGAAATATCTGAAAGAGAGCCTGGGAGACAACTTTTACAAGAATTTGATTTTTACAACCGATCCCGTAAAAGGTTTGCTGAACGATATTGCCCGCGAATATCCGATAAAATGTTTCCGGATACCGCCGAATGTGGGCGGACGATTTTCCGTTCTTTCGCCTGTGGGCTTAATTTCTGCGGCGATTGCCGGAATTGATATTCAAACTCTGGCTCGCGGAGCAGCCGAAATGGCTCAGAAATGCGATAACGACGATCTGCTGAAAAATCCCGCCTTTTTATATGCCGCAATCCATTTTTTGTACATGGAAAAAAATAAAAACATTAGCGTGATGATGCCTTACAGTAACAAGCTGCGCGATTTAGCCGATTGGTTTCGCCAACTATGGGCGGAAAGTCTTGGAAAACGCTATGACGTAAACGGAAAAATCGTTGAAGTCGGTCAAACTC
>JAJRSN010000323.1 GCA_024278715.1 Calditrichota bacterium | reverse complement strand
GCATTAAAATCAGCGGAGAAGGTTTGGCTTCCGGAGTTTACATCTACACGCTTCAAACCGAAAATTTTACAGCCACCAAAAAGATGATTCTGACCAAATAATTTAGTCATCAAAAGTTTAATATTTAAAAAGGGTAGATATAATACATATCTACCCTTTTTTTATGCCCGGAATTTAATGGCAGATTACCCGACGGAACTCCTCTCTACAAAATGTAATCCGACAATTGCTTTTTCAACTTAATCTTCTGACGAGTAATTTGAGCATTTATATTTAGTCGATATTTGTCGAAGATGAGTTAAGAAAAAATTTGATTCGGTCAAATATGTAACATATTTTACCTCTAAGCGGTTCTCTTTTGCACGGCTCGCCGCCGCTGTTCGTTCTTTGTTATAAACCATTCCAAATGTTAATAATCACTCATCTGATCAGCGGAATCAGACTCTTTTTTACTTTACGGATCATAGTTCTTGGTAAAAAAACTCCCGAATTAAATTGAAACTCTTTTTCTTCAGTCGTTTTGATATTTAACATGATCGGAAATCGGTTGATTTAAAAATTAATTTGTCTTTAAAACAAAGGAAAGTAATAAATGGGTAAGAAAAAAAACAAAAAGAATTCTGCAAAGAAACGAAAGAAAAGAAATCCGGGCTCTAAATCAAAAAATAGAGAAGCGTTGCGTATCGATTCCGGTGAAGTTATTTTAAATACACCGATAGATAAGTTAATACCCGAAGACATTGATCTGGATATGTTGCCCAAGGGCGACAATCTGATTGATTTTCTCGAAGAAATTATTTTTTCATCCTTTTTGATTGACGAGCCGGAATTTCATTGTATCCTTTTTGACCCCGATGTTACGCTTCAGGAATTTTTAGACGTCCTTTCGGAAAATGATTTTGATCTTGATGAGTTATACGTTTTATTTGAAGAAGAAAATGAGGAAGAATTATGGATATTCGTCCATATTACCGCCAATCGGTTGCTTAATAAGCGGATAAAAGATGAAATTCTTATTCGGCTGGATGATGTGTGGCTCAGGGCTACGGATGACGCCGATATCGAATTGGCGGTTGCCGTATCTATCATCAGGGAAATTATTGACCGGACAGAGTCAAAAGAAATTTTAGCCGCCATCGGACTTATTCAGGGTTTAGTTATGAAGAGTCTGTTAATCGGGCTGGAATTTTCGAGATTAATGTGGGAATTGGAAGAAAACGAAAAAGCCAATATTTTCTCCTTACAAAACGGTGAGAATATAAGTGGTTTGAATCTGGACGAAAGATTTGCAGAGCTGGAGGAATGTTATCCGGGGTTGATTGAATATTTGAATAATCGCTTCGATGAGGAAGGTATCTGGGATGAGGGGTTGGAGGCGCTCAACAAAGGCGAACTTACATTAAATCTTTTTTCCGATAAAGAAATTGTTCATGGGATTGAAATATTCTTTGCCGCTAATGATAAACTCCTTAAAGTAGTACCCGACGACAAAGAGCAAAGCGAAGAAATGATTAAGAAATTTTATGAAATCAAAGCCGTGGCGGAAGAAAAAGTCAGGGAGTTTGTCGATCGTCTCATCAATAAAAATAGATTACAAAAGATGATTAAACGGTTGAATGCCTATCTCGATGACGCTGATTACGATGAATGGTTTGCTTTTTTAATGATGTTTAAAGAGTATCTTACGCAAAGGGAACCTGAAGATATCAGGCAGCTCTCTTTTGAACTGTTTATGACCGAAGTAAGACAGGCAATTAAAAACAGAGATTTGCCGATTTTTAAAGATCGTCCTATTGATCTGTCGTATTGGGATTAATATATTAACGGCGAAATTTTTGCTTTCTTGGGCAGAATTTGTTAAACGTTAAGGGTATAAGGGTTAAGCGGTGCTGGTTACTTGTCACTCGTCACTTTTCTGTCATTCGGTCATTCGAATTTGTTTCGGATTTAAGGTTTAGAAGTTTAGCGGTTAGATTGTTAAGAGGCAAAGATTTCCATTTACTTGCAACTTGCAACCTACAACCTCGTTACTTGTCACTTGTACTCGTTACTATATCACTTGCCGCTTTAATCTTTTTTATTTTTTATTTTTCATACCAGTCACTCGTTACTCGTTACTTTGTCACTTTAATCTTGTAAGAACTTTAATCTTGATAGGACTTTAATCTTGATAGGACTTTAATCTTGATAGGACTTTAATCTTTTCCTTTTTCCTTTGTCTTTTTTCCTTCTTCTTACTCCTCACACATTACGGCTTTCCGCTTCACACGTAAAAACCGATTTGCCGTCAATTGTCTAAAATAGGTACAAATATTTTAAATGATTAAAAACTGTCCGACTTATATAGTAGATGTGTCAAAATTTTCCTCATTTAAGGAAAAATCTTCACCGCAACTGAGGAAAACCATTGAAATAGGCTTTTGAATGGGTGAAAAAGTAAATTGGCATGAATATTGAAGTTTTAAACAATAGAAAAGACTAAAATAGGAATAAATCATGTTAAGAGTCGTCTGTCCGAAAAATTCGATCGCAATTTTTAAGGTAATCAGTATTTGCGCCTGGTGCCATCGGGTTAAGTTTATTAATCCTAAGTACGAAGTTGAGTGGGCTGCCATGCAGGAAGGTTTGGATTCCGAAAAAGTATCTCATACCATTTGCCCCTCATGCAAAGAGAAGATGTTAGGCGAAATGAAAGAAGTCATTTAAATGCTGCTAATTAACCCTGACGATTTAAGCAAACTACCGAATATTTTGCTTTATCACTCAACCCTTTTTTGACTCCAGCGCAATCATTAAATAACGTAACATTCATTAGTCGGAGAAATTTCCCGTTTTGATTATTCTGTTTTTTCTTGTAAAATATTGACGGGCAGCCGGAAGAAAATTATCGGCGGAAAGCGATATTCCGTTTATTTCAATCGGTTTCTTTTCCCTCTATTAGGGCATTCAATTCTTTAACTTCCGTAAATAAGCGGCAATGCAGGTTTTTCAGCTCTTCAGCCATGGCTTTTAGTTTTTTGCCCTGCTTCTTTAGCCTTTGGGCGTTTTTAACCAGAACCTCTTTATCTTTTTCCAAGTCCCGTTCCAGGTCGTCGCTGTCGTAATCGTCGGAAAGCAGTTTAAATATTCCTATTATGCTTTTGGCTCCTAATTTTAAACCGTTAATCCCGATTTTGGAACCTTCGTATCCTAATTTTGAAGCTATCGACGTTATGTCTTCCATTTGCAGGTAATAATCTTTTACCAGGTCCGCTTGTTCCTCATTCAATTCGACCGGGGCGCCGTTAATGAACAACTTGTAATCATCGGTAATGCGGATGATGGTGTTGGGCATTTCTTCGTATTCGAGAATTAAGGTGTCGTATTCAAAATCGATGTCGAAATTATCGATCGAAGCGGTGCAGTCTTTATCATGTGCTAACAAAAAGAGCGGTAAAAAAATTATGATCAAAAAAAGCGCTCTGTTGTATTGAGAAAAGGGCATTTTAATCCTCCCGTATTTAACCTCTTCCGTGAATTTACGGGATATTCGTGAAAGGGTTTCAATTTTTATGTCTGAGGAACAAGCTCGGGCAGAGCCCGGAAAAAAGGGAATTCAAAGGCAACGGCTTTTCTGTTCAAAGCTCCGGTTTCGGATTGTTTTTCAAGCGATTGCGGGCGCATTATTTTAAGAGGTATGAACTCAGAAAATGTTTCCGGACTATTGATTTAAGCACAAGATAGCTGTAATATAAGAATGTCGTAAATTCTCCCTGATATTAAACAGGAGATAACCATGCGAGAGAAGATTTTAAATCGTTTAATACCTCTCGCTGCGCCAAAGGAAAAAGGTGATTTGTCTTTTGAAGAGACGCTGCGGAAACGCAAATCACACCGCTATTTTAAAAAAGAAACCATAAGCTTCGAAACATTCTCACAACTAATATGGTCTGCACAGGGCGAGCTCAAAGACGGAAGAAGAGTAGCTCCTTCTGCCGGGGCAATTTATCCGTTTAACCTTTATGTGATGACAGATGATTTTGTCCGCAACCTGATTCCCGGACTCTATGCTTACGACGCGGGTCGTCATTCTTTAAAACGGCTCGATTCGCGGGATTTACGTCCTTATTTGAGCGAGGCTGCGTTGAGCCAGAATTTTATCGCGGTCGCTCCGATCGTAATTATTCTCACCGCCAATCTGGACGAAATCTCCAAAGTTTACGGATCGCGGGCTGAACGGTACGTTTTTATGGAAGCCGGTCACATCGGGCAGAATATTTATCTTCAGGCTGCGGCAATGAATTTGGGTACCGTTGCGGTTGGGGCTTTTCATGATGAACGGGTGGGGAAACTCTTAAATCTCCCGCATTACGAAATTCCCGGTTACATTTTCCCGGTCGGAGCGGTGCCTTAAGCGCCTCTTTGATGGAGGATCAGGGAGAATACTTTTTTCTGTTAATTAAAAAAGGAGGGAAAATCATGCCACTCCGGAAATTACGTAAGTTTTTAGATGAGAAAGGCACGCACTATGTGCTTATCGTGCATTCTCCTGCCTATACGGCGCAGGAAATAGCCGCCTCGGCTCACATTCCAGGAAAACAACTGGCAAAAACAGTTATGTTAAAAGTTGACGGACAAATGACCATGTGTGTTATTCCGGCTTCGTTTAAAATCGATTTTGAAAAGTGTAAAGAGCACATAAACGCCAACGAAATCGATTTAGCCACCGAAGAAGAATTCAAATATCTGTTTCCGGAATGTGAAATCGGAGCCATGCCGCCGTTCGGAAATCTTTACGGCATGCCTGTGTATGTTTGTAAAACCCTGGCTGAAAATGATGAAATTGCGTTTAACGCCGGAAGTCATCGTGAATTGATCAAATTGGATTTCAAAGATTTTGTAAATTTGGTAAATCCCGAAGTCGTTGACATTTCGGTTAAATCTTAAAAATCGGAACCGCCGTATTATTGCCGACGGCGATGCTAAGTTCGGAATATTTTAAATTGTTTTCATGGTCAAAAAAATAAAGGAGACAGACCATGCCAATTTACATCCTGTTAACCAAACTTTCCCCGACAGCCATGAGCGACGCTCAAACCCGCGAACAGATCGGCAGAGAATGGTTCGACACTGTCAAGGGAAAATGCCCGGAGGTCAGGTGGATTGACCATTATGCATTGCTGGGTCAATACGATTTTATGGATATTTATGAAGCGCCGGACGAAAAAACAGCCGTTAAGGTTTCGATGATCACCATGTCCAAGGGCGCGGTAAAAGCCGAAAGTCTGCCGGCAATTCCTTATAAGCAGTATCTCGAAATTATTAAAGGAATCTGAAACTCTGCCAAATAATTTTTACCTGAGCCGGAAATCGCTTGCGGGATATAAGTCCAATCCTTAAAATAGGCTAATGCAAAATATACACGGAAGGAAAGAGGATTGACTAAATCTGCCGAGGTTGACGTTTTTTTCTACGAGGCTTTTGCCGAAGAAAGAGAATTATTACAAAAATTACTGCCCGAAAATATTCGCGCCGGATATGCGTCCGAAACTATTCAGGAAGCGGGGCACGATGAGCCCCCGGCGTTGTTAATAAGCACGCGCACCCAATCGCGTATTCCCAATGAATGGGCGCGAAAGCTTGACGGCATTCTTTCTCGCAGCACAGGCTACAATCATTTGCTCGATTATCAGAACGAAACGGAATTTAAAGGCGCCATGGGCTATCTGCCGCTTTATTGCAACCGAGCCGTGGCGGAACAAGCCATGATGCTGTGGATGGCTTTACTGCGAAAATTATCATTACAAATAAAACAATTTAATACCTTCAGCAGGGACGGATTAACCGGTCTGGAATGCAGCGGAAAAACCTTGCTGGTGGTCGGCGTCGGTAACGTGGGGCACGAAGTGGTTCGTATCGGACGCGGATTGGATATGCGTGTTTTGGGCGTTGATATCGTGAAAAAGTTTGACGATGTGGATTACGTCGCCGTTGAACAGGGGGTGCCGAAAGCAGATATCATTGTTTCGGCAATGAATCTTACGCCTAAAAACCGCGGCTACTTTCATTATGACCTCCTCAAAAAATCCCGGAAAGGCGTAATTTTTGTAAATATTGCCAGAGGAGAGCTTTCTCCGATCAAGGATTTATTCACATTGCTTAAAGAGGGACATCTCGGCGGAGCGGCTTTGGATGTGTACGAGAACGAAAGCCGTCTTGCCGTGGCGCTGCGCAATAAACAAATGGTGATTGACGATCCTTTTTTTGCGATGATTCACGAGATGAAACAGATGCCCAACGTGATTTTTACGCCGCATAATTCGTTTAACACCAAAGAGGCGCTTCAACGAAAAGCCGAACACAGCGTAAAACAGGTTGTGCATTTTTTGGAAAATAATGAGTTTTTGTGGGATGTGCCCGAAGAATAAACAAAACCGAAAGCGCGATTTTTTCGGGTAAACTAAATGAGCTGATCTCTGAATTTTAAAAATTCTTTAATAATGCTTTCGCCGTTGATCTCAAATATTTGCGTCTGGGAATTAAATTTAAGAGGTCGGACAAACTCTTGAAATTCTCCGAATTCATCTTTCCACGACATCACCACGCACCAGAGAGGCCATCCGCCGCTTTGTGAAGGATGAATCTTTTTGCGGGCTTTGCACACTTTAAGATCAATATTCAAAAATGTCAGTTTATGCCTTTCGATAAGCGGCTCCAGTTCAATATAGGCAAAATCGTTCAACCGTTCCTCGCAATATTCAAAAAGCTCTTCTTTGATAGCACCGCTGTTCTTATGGATAATCGACTGAATCGTGTTCAGCAGGCTCTCGCCGGATTTTGGGTAAAAATGTCTTTTGGAAAAAATTTTGTGAGGTCCCCAGAAAATCTGAATATGAAATTCATCGGATTTTGAACCGGAATAGAGATAAAATCGTATTTCCCCGAAGCGGGTAGTATCTTCGGGAATTTTAACCCCGCAACAAAATTCCAAATGTTTCTTCAATGCTTTAATTTCTTCAGCCGAAAAAGGACTAAGCTCTTTCATATTCATGAACCTCTTTGGTATTAATATAATAACAAATTTGTGGCGAAGTGAATTAAAATCGACAGAATGCTAAATTGTCCTTCTCGGGAAAATGTCACGAATAAGGCGTAACTTTGCCGATAACAAATTTTTCAGTTTTTTACGAAACAAAAATTCCCGATTGTTGTTACAAAACCACAAAAATGGAATTCTATCCGAAACTCGTTTGGCGATAATCAATAAATCATTTAATACAAACAACCCGGTTTGACAATGCCGGGCTCATACAGTAAATTTTGCAGATTTAATTAATGAGGGAAGAGTTTTAATCAAAGATTTGTTAATTACATTGTTTAAAAAAGAATGGGATTGAGAACGTCAGATGCCGACAGTTGCATTACATACATTGGGTTGTCGATTGAATCAGGCGGAGACCGCCATTATTGCGAATTCGCTCAAAAAGCAGGGATTTGAAATCGTTGAATTCGGGCAAAAAGCCGATTTGACAATTATCAACACCTGCACGGTCACCGAACAGGCTGACTCCAAATGCCGCCAGGCTGTACGCCAGAGTCTGCGTAAAAATCCGGATTCGTTTGTAGCGGTCGTTGGCTGTTACGCTCAAATGGCTGTCGATACTATCAGTCAAATCGAGGGCGTTGACCTGATTATGGGCAATGAGCACAAAATGCGTTTGGGAGAATATTTGAGCGATACGCTGGAAAAGAACGGTCAACCTTTAATCGTTCATAGCGCTAAAATTTCCAAACAACCTTTTGTGATTGAATCCACAGGTTTATATGACACGCACACCCGGGCGAATTTAAAGATTCAGGATGGCTGTAATTTTGTCTGTTCTTTCTGTATTATCGCCACGGCGCGCGGTCCTGCGAGAAGCCGTGAATTTGACGACCTCGTAAAAGAGGCTGAAGAGCTGGCGGAAATGGGATTCAAAGAAATTGTTCTTACGGGCGTTAACATCGGAACCTACCGCTTTGAAGACAGGAACTTTATCGATGTTCTCAAAAGGCTGGAACGCATTGACGGTCTGCAGCGCATCCGCATTAGTTCCATTGAGCCGACGACGGTAACCGCCGAATTGCTCGATTACATAGCCGATTCCGAAAAGATCTGCCGCCATTTGCACATCCCTTTGCAGAGCGCGGACGATAAAATTTTAGAATCAATGCGCCGCAAGCACACCTTTGCCGATTTTGAACAAATCGTCGATTACGCCATTAAAAAAATGCCGGATATCGGATTGGGAACCGACATCATGGTAGGTTATCCGGGCGAAGGCGACGAACAATTTGTGAACACCAAAAAGCGTGTGGCGGATTTACCGTTAGCCTATTTCCACGTGTTTACCTATTCCGATCGCAAGGGAACGACTTCGTTTAAATTGAAGCCAAAAGTTCCACCGCAAATCAAAAAGACGCGCACAAGAATAATGATCGAAATGGGAAAACGCAAAAAGATCGCCTTTTATCAATCGTTCATCGGGAAAACAGCGCCGGTGCTGTTCGAACAGGAATTTGAAGGATATTGGGAAGGATTTACGGACAACTACATGCGGGTAAAAGTACAGTCGAAGCGCAATCTTAAAAACCAGATTTTAGCGGTGCGTTTAACGGAAATTCAGGATGAAAAAATAAGAGGGGTATTGGCGTGAAGCGCGTTTACATAGAGACTTACGGCTGTCAGATGAACGAATATGATACGGAAATTGTAAAGTCGATTTTAAGCCGTCACAATTATTCGTTTACCGAAAAACCGGAAGAAGCGGAAGTTGTGTTTTTAAATACCTGTTCTGTGCGTGAAAACGCGCACCAAAAGGTTCAGCAGCGTATTAACGTTTTAAAACAATTACGCAGAGAGAAAAAATATTTGATCCTCGGAGTGCTGGGCTGCATGGCGCAAAATCTTCGGAAAGAGCTGTTGGAAGAAAAAGTTGGCGTTGACGTGGTTGCCGGACCCGACAGCTACAAAAGACTTCCGCAAATGCTGGATCATGTTTTTCACGGAGGGACAAAAGAATTTGATTTTACACTGTCCGAATTTGAGACCTACAGCGATGTTTTTCCCGATCATAAGAGCGGAATAAACGCCTGGATTGCCGTGATGCGCGGGTGTGATAATTTTTGCACCTTTTGCGTCGTCCCTTACACCCGGGGCAGGGAGCGAAGTCGAGATCCCTTTAATATTCTGGAAGAAGTAAAGCAGTTGGCAGACAAGGGATTTAAACAGATTACTTTACTGGGGCAGAATGTTAATTCCTATCGGTTCGGCGATTCCGACTTTGCCGATTTGATCGAGCTGGTAAGCAAAACTGAGGGGATCGAGCGCATTCGCTTTACCTCTCCGCACCCCAAGGACTTTCCCGAAAAACTGATCGATGTTGTGGCAGACAATCCCAAAGCGTGCAAGCACATCCATTTACCCCTGCAAGCGGGCAATAACCGAATTCTGGATCTGATGAACAGAACCTACACCCGCGAACAATTTATTGAGTTGGTGGAACGCATGCGCAGCCGCATTCCGGAGCTGGTTTTGACTACGGATGTAATTGTGGGATTCCCCACGGAAACGGAGGCGGAATTTCAGGACACCTTGGAAGTGATGCGCATTGTGGAATTTGACGCCGCTTTTATGTTTAAATATTCGGAACGAAAACACACCATCGCTTCGCGAAAATATCCTGATGATGTGCCGGAAGAAGAAAAAACATCGCGCATTACCCGCTTGGTGGAAATGCAGAAAAAGATTGCGCTTAAAAAGAATCAGGCGCATTTGGGTCAGGTGTTTGACGTTTTAGTTGAAGGCTATGGCAAAAAACCGAATCAATTGCTCGGACGAAACGACGGCAATAAAATTGTGGTTTTCCCTGAAAACGGCGCAAAGACGGGAGATTTTGTGCGCGTAAAAATAGAAGAAGTTACATCAAACACTTTAATCGGAAAAGCGGTGTAATTCAATCCGTTTTTGAAAGGAATATTTTGTTCTACTTTGAAAGAGATTTGTTCATTCCCGAAATCGATTTGTGGATCGACAGTAAACGCGTAAAACCGTTTGGCTTTATTTCGCACGGGCATACCGATCATATCGCGCGGCACAAAAAAGTATTGTGTTCCGAGCCGACCGCGGAGTTTGTAAAAAAGCGCGTTAAATCAACCTCTTTTCATACGCTTAAATTCGGAGAGGAACATCCCATCGGCGATTATCGGATTTCTCTCCATCCCGCCGGTCATATTCTCGGTTCGGCTCAAATTCGAATTCAGAAAAACGGACAGAGTTTGCTGTACACCGGGGATTTTCGTCTCGGCGATTCCCGAACAGTGGAATCTTTTGAATACGTGCCTTCCGATATCTTAATCATGGAAACCACTTTCGGCAAATCCCAATATCGAATGCCGCCGCGCGAACAGGTGGAAGACGAATTGATTGAACTTTGCGGCAGCCTTTTAAAACAGAACAAAACGCCCGTTATTTTTGCCTATTCTTTGGGAAAAGGGCAGGAAGCCTTAAAAATACTGACCGATGCCGGGCTTTTGGTGGCTGTTGATGAAGGCATTGAACGATATGTGTCTGTGTATAAAGAAAACGGCGTATCGTTCGGACATTATGAAACTTTTGACCGTTACGATTTTCAGGGACGTGTGCTCCTTCTTCCGGTTAATTTTCGCTATCGGAAATTCTTTAAAAATTTGTTCAACGGTTACACAATCTATCTTTCCGGGTGGGGTATGGACCAATGGGCGGAAAACCGCTTTGGGGTGAACAAAGTTCTTCCTTTGAGCGATCATGCCGATTATTACCAGTTATTCGAATTAGTGGAAAACTTTAAACCGAAAGAGATTTACTGTACGCACGGTTTTCCGCAATTTGTGCAAGAATTGAAAGCCGCGGGTTATCAGGCAAAAACACTCGAAAACTCTTCGCAATCGGAGCTCGATTT
The DNA here is from genome assembly GCA_024278715.1 of Calditrichota bacterium. Taxonomy (GTDB): domain Bacteria; phylum Calditrichota; class Calditrichia; order Calditrichales; family Calditrichaceae; genus Caldithrix. The sequence goes on along the minus strand of JAJRSN010000323.1, from coordinate 4,012 downwards.
GTAAACGATAAACAGTCTAAAAAAGCGGGGGAGTGCCGGTCAGGGAGCGGAACGATGCAATTTAAGGTTCCCATGTCCTCCCACATAAATGGCGTTTTGGCTGCCAAATATGCGTCTGACGATTATGGGAGAGATATGATTGGTCTTTGGCAGATGAACCCGGTTAAAAGGGAAAAATGAATTCATTAAAAGCACGGAATCTGCGTCTTCGAATTCGATATGATAATTGCGCTTATGGAAAAAATCCACCAGTTGTTCGGTTGAAAGCGAATTAAAGCGGATGCGTATATCAAAAAGAGGCTTGTCCTCGCCAAAAGGGAACGGTTGATTGCGTTGTTCGCAGTAATGTTTTAAAAGCGCCAACGCCTTGCTTACGCGTTGATTTAATTGCTCTTTTGAAGTTGCCTGAACATAAACGCCGGGCACGTTCTCGCAAAACGCAACGTAAGTACGACCATCAAATTCTTTTTTTAAGATGATCTTCATGCAAAGCTACCAATCCGATGTTAATTCCTTAATTTATTAATTAATATAGGTATGAATATATCTCAAGTCAATTTATGGCTGAAAATCTAACGGTTTAATCATACCTGAACTAAACGCGCTTTTTTATTTCCTCCGGCTACGGATGTTTACCGTTCATCATCGTTGATGAAATAGGCGAGTCGGAAAAAAAATTATCATCCGCAACGGTTGAGTGTGATTTGTTGTAATACAGATAAAGAGCCTTTAAATCATTTTCCAGTTCCGTATATGGTTTATTGGCGAGTAAATCGTGCATTAAGCGGTAAACCGTTAAAGCAGCTTTAACGATATTTTCATCAATTGTCCGTGATTTGCTCAGTAACAATATATGGACGACTACGGACTTTAATTGAGTCATGTTCTTTTCCCATTTTTGTTCTTTTAAAAGGTTAAGCGCCTTTTCTGAGATGTCGGGTTTTGGAACGTTGAATTGAGCCGAAGCCATTTTGAGAAAATGGTCAACCAATCCCGGAATATCGTCCAATCGTTCGCGCAAAGGCGGCATGTGGAAAGTGAAAGTACTCAAAAGATCGAGAAGTTCTTCCGAAAATTTTCCTTCTTTGCTTAAAGCGGCAAGGTCAACAGACGTGGAAGCGATTATCCGAATGTCAATGGGACGTTGATCGTCAAATTTCGGCGGCATATAAAAATTTTTGTGAATGAACTTCAACAGTTTTTTCTGTCCGCTGACGGATAATTTTGAGATTTCTCCTAAAAACAACGTACCCGTGTCTGCCTGGCAAATAAGTCCTTTTCGGGAAGCCGGTTCCTGAGAATTACAGTCAGCGCCAAAGAGAAGCGTTTCGTTATCATTGGCTTGAGTATCGCAATGGAAAGAAATAAACGGACCGTATTTCCTTTTACTGCCGAAATGAAGCATTCTTGCCATCAATTCTTTGCCTGTTCCTCTTTCGCCGGTAATTAAAATTCGTTCCATCGTATCCGTAAATGTGGAAAGACGCTCCAGCGCCTTGCGAATGGTTTCGCTTATTCCGATGGTCGCTATTCTTTTGGTGAATTCTTCGTGTAAATGGTGATTCAAAAAGATCAGCTTTTTGTATTCAATGGCATGTTGGATGCAAATCATGAGACGCTCAATATCAATGGGTTTTTCCAGATAATCGTAGGCTCCTTCCTGAATGGCTTGCATGGCGGAATCCAATGTCGATGTTCCGGAAATCATGATGACAGGTAAATCCTGTTTTTTATTTTTCAGCCTTCTTAAAATTTCAAGACCGTCCAATTTGCCGTTGAGCACAATATCCAGAAGAACAACATCCCAGTTGTTTTCCAAAGCCGATTCCAGACCCTTCTGCGGATCGATTTCATAATGCAAAGAAAAATCTTTTAAGGCTAATGTTTTCTTTATTTGTTCGCAATAAGCTTCGTTATCGTCGATTAAAAGAATACCTGGCATGGCAATTAATCCTCCGGTATTTGATTAAATGTGAGAACGATAGCGGAATTTTCCGCTTTTTGTTGAACGGAACAAGAAATGTCCAAATACTGCAAAAGTCGCTTAAGCAACAATAGTGGTAACGGGGCTGACGAAGCTGCAGATTTTGGACTATCCGCTTGTAAAATTTTTAGTTCCTCCGAATTTTTTACCGGAAACAAAATTCTGATTTCGGGAGGCGATTTTTTGTGAAAATAAATTTCTCCTTTAATATTTTCGTGATGCGCGTTTTTTATAAGATGTTCAAATAAAAGCATAAAAGCCAATTGAAGCGTCTGCGGGTCAGTGTTTATCAGTTGATGATCCGCGGAGGATTGTGATCGAAAAAAACGTTTGTACTCCGGTTGATCGACAATTTCAAACAAAATATGAGTCAGGTTTACGATCTTGAAATATTGGTTTCCCGAACGGGTTACCAATAAAATCTTCGACAACGATTCAATACTCTGGCTCAGGGTTGTGCGTATAACCGAAAGGAATTCCTGCGACTGTTCGTCGCGTTCGTCGGGTAAGGGCGTCTCCTGTAAAAGGTTAGAAAGATTAAACAGAGCAAGACGCAATGTCGTTAATTCATTCTTTAGCTGATGCGCCAATTTATTGATTAAAACAGATTGAAATTCACTCATACAATTCACTGATTAAATGCAACTTTTTATTAATTAAGAAACTTATAGTATTTATTCAACATTCGTTTTGATTAATAACAAAATTCCTCTCTTTAAAAATTAAACGATGACTTCGGTAACTACCTGGAATTTAATAAGATTTAGTTCCAATCCCAAACGGCAGGGTCTTATTATTGTAACTAAACTAATAGCGCATGCTTCCGATAACGTTATGCCGCGCTGAAATAGAAAATTAATTAGAAAGAAAATAAAAAAATCCATAATATTCCCTTTCGGATCAATAAAAAGGAAAATTTAAATGATTCAGGCAGTTGCCCTTTTAATAGTCGGAATCTTCGCCGGTTTTATTAATGTTATGGCGGGCGGAGGCTCTTCTTTGACATTGCCGGCATTAATCTTGTTAGGCTTGGACGGCGCCACGGCAAACGGCACTAACCGCATCGCTATTATCGTCCAGAATATTTTTGCCATAACCGGCTTTCAGCAAAACAAACGAAACGAATTTTCCGGCAGTCTGAAACTTTCTTTATTAACCCTGCCCGGAGCCGTACTCGGGGCGGTTGCCGCCGTGACCATCCATGATTTGTGGTTTAAACGTATTTTGTCCGTGGTGATTATTTTGGTGATTGTGAGCATGTTCATGCCGCGCCCGTCTTCTCCGAGCGGTAAAATGACCCAAAAAAATAAATGGGGACTCTATCTGGCTATGTTCGGAGCCGGTTTTTACGGCGGATTTATTCAGGTTGGCGTCGGATTTATTTTAATGGCTGTTTTATTCCACCTCGCCAAATTTGACCTGGTCAGGGTGAACGTTTATAAGGTGTTTATTGTTTTGATTTACACGCTGCCAGCCATTGCGATATTTATTGCTTCCGGTAAAATTAACTGGATTTGGGGGATCATTCTTTCGGTCGGTAATGGTCTCGGCGGCTGGATCGGCGCTCATGTTACGGTGAAAAAAGGAGAGAAAATCATCAGGATTGTGCTGGTCGTTGTTTTGTTTATGATGTCTTTAAGGCTCCTTAATGCGTTTTAGATATTACAAGCCGGGTATGCCGTGACGCGTAATGCGTAATGCGTGATGAGTTACAAAGTGACAGAGTAACGAGTGACAAAGCGACAAAGCTTGGATTGTCAGGGGATGGGAGGAAAAGGTTTATTTGTTTAGTTGTTTAGATGTTAAGGTTATTAATTGCTCTGAATTTCGGAGATTGTGCTGCTTGAAAATAAGACCCCCCTTGCCTTCGGCGTTCCCCCCTTTCAACCTGTCCCGTGCCAGACGGGAAGGGGGGAAATTAAAAGGGGGGTCTTAATGCAGAATAAACAAAAATTTACAGATAACTAAAACGTAATGCGTGATGAGTAACAAAATGGTATTTTCTTTTGTGTGCTTTGTGACTTCTTT
>JAJRSN010000322.1 GCA_024278715.1 Calditrichota bacterium | reverse complement strand
AGCCGCCCGAAGGACCGCCGATTTGCACGGCTTTGAAGGCGCGACCGTTTTCAACTCCGCCGCCGATGTTAAAAACCAATTCGCGTAAACTTGTGCCCATGGCAATTTCAACCAGTCCCGTGCGCCGAATTTTCCCCGACATGGCAAAAACCTTGGTACCCTTGCTTTTTTCGGTTCCTAATTGATTGAACCATTCCGCCCCGTTGTCGATTATTACCGGAACATTGGCTAATGTTTCCACATTGTTGATGATGGTAGGATTGCCGAATAAACCGTTAACAGCCGGGTAGGGAGGTCGTGGGCGAGGCATTCCGCGTTTGCCTTCGATGCTGTGAATCAAGGCTGTCTCTTCTCCGCAGACAAACGCTCCGGCGCCCTTTTTTATGACCACGTCAAAATTAAAACCGCTGTCCAATATATTTTCGCCTGTTAAGCCGTATTCTTTTGCTTGCTCAATGGCGATGTTCAGGCGGGCAATGGCTAACGGATATTCGGCGCGAATATAGATGTAAGCCTTGCTTGCACCAATGGCATAAGCAGCTATCATTAATCCTTCGAGAACCCGATGCGGATCGCCTTCTATAACGGCACGATCCATGAAAGCCCCGGGATCGCCTTCGTCCGCGTTGCAGATCATAAACTTTTGTTCCGCCGGTGTATTTAAAGCGAACTTCCATTTTTTGCCGGTGGGAAAACCGCCGCCGCCGCGACCCCTTAACCCGCTTTGCTCAACCACGTCGCAAACTTCTTGCGGAGTCATGGTACAGAGGGCGCGGGCAAAAGCACGATACCCTCCGTAAGCCATATACTCCTCTATGCTCGTCGGATCAATTACACCGCAGTTTTTTAAGACCCAACGGGTTTGCGGAGCAAAAAAGGGATGTTCATCGAGGTAAGGGATGTTCGTCCAGCCTTTGAGTACCGGACTTCGATGCTGCCCCAGCAAATTTTCAAACGGAATTTTTCCCTGTAATGTATTCTCAACAATCTGAACTACTTTGTCGTCTGTGACTTTTTTGAAAACAAGACGTGATTTACCTGGTAACTGGACGTCGAGTAAGGGCTCTTCGGAACATAACCCGATGCATCCAACTTCAATTACCCTGGCATCGATCTCATTTTTCTGCAAGTAATCGTTTAAAGCCATAATCGTTTTATCTGCGCCCGCTCCGAGTCCGCAGGTTCCGGCGCCCACGTAAAAAACAGGGTTGTCGTTTTCTTCGTTTTTCAATATCGATTTTTCATAGCTAAAATTAATATTTTGAATTTGAACGCTTTCCGGGGCGAGCAATCTTTTTAAATTTTTTTTAATAGGATCCGTCGGCTGTTTCATTGCTTCCTCATTGCTTTTTGTTTTCTTTGCGTCGATACTCTCTTAACAACTTGGTTAATTTTGATCCCGTCATATTTGCGTAAAATTCCCCGTTGATGCTGACCACTGGCGCCAGTCCGCACGCCCCTATGCAGGCGACGATCTCCAGGCTGAACAAGCCGTCGCGCGTGGTTTCGCCGGGTTTGATTTTTAATTCCTGCTTCAGCGTATCCATTACACGGGAGGAGCCCTTAACATGGCAGGCTGTCCCGCGGCAAATCTGAATGTGGTACTTGCCGATGGGTTTAAAGCGGAATTGGTTGTAAAAAGTAGCCACGCCGTAAATTTTACTGGCGGGAATTCTTAAACGCTGTCCGATCAACCGCACCGCCTCTCTGGAAATGTAACCCTCTTTTTCCTGAACTTTTTGCAGAATGGGGATTAATTGATCTCTTTTTGGCTCTTTAAAGCGATTTAAAATTTCATCGAGTTCTTCAAACTGTTTCATCTCTTCGACTCCGTAGTCTTAATTGTCGCGGGTAAAAACGCTGATTTTTTCCGATTGTAACGACACGTTTAGTCGTTCGCAAACAACATGATCGGGTAGTTGTGGCAGAAGCGGCGCAAAATTGAGAATTCCCTTTACTCCGGCATCAATGAGTCGATTGGCAACTTCCTTCGCCGCCGAATTACTGACAATTTGCGACAGCTCGCAGGAAAAACGACAGGCGGCTCCTTTTGTGCGCAGGTTTTCCGGCAGTTTTTTGCAAAGTACCAAACGTTCGATTGTTTTAGCGGAAAGCCCGTTCTTTTCCAGGTTGCTACCCTTTCATGCTGTGAATCATTTCACATGAACGAATATAATGAGAAATCTTTCACATTTCAACATCGCATTCAATTTTTTTAGGAGATTTTTAAATTAATTCAGGGTTCGGATTTTTATTTCTGTCAACTGGAAATTATAAAATTAGAATCTTATATTTAACGCAAGAGGCAGAATTTAGCATAAACCAATAAGGAGGGTGCTGAATGGAGTACACATTTAAGGAACTAAAGCACAAAACCGTAGCGGAGCTTCGGGAAATTGCGGCGGGACTCGATAAGGAAGCCGTGAAAGGTTACACCCAGCTAAATAAAGAGCATCTGTTAGAGTTGCTTTGTAAGGTTCTTAACATCGACATGCACGAGCATCATGTCGCTAAGATTGCCAACAAAAGCGAAATTAAAAGAAGAATCCGCGCTTTAAAGATCGAACGCGACAAAGCCATCGAGGCAAAAGACTACAAGGCGCTCAAAAGCGCACGCAGGCAAATTAAAAAACTAAAGAATAAATTGCGTCAGGCTATGGTTTGATAATTATCTTCCTAAAAAGCCGCCTTGTACAACCGCAAGGCGGCTTTTTTAGACGACTAAGATTTGTCTAATTTCAATTCCCAGAAAATTACGTTCGGCAGGGGATTAAAATAGTAAGGTTTGATTTTTTTGAAGCCCAAAGATTCATACAAATTCATAGCTTGCTTCAGAGAATTCAACGTATCAAGACGCATGTAACGATACCCGATAGTACGGGCTTTTTTAATTATCTCTTCAGCAAGCGTTTTGCCGTAACCATGTCCGCGAAATTCGGCTCGCACAAACAGCCTTTTCATTTCGCAAATATCCTCCTTTAGCGGTCTGAGGGCGACGCAGCCTACTAATCTATCGTCTTCCGTTCCTAAAAGGATACAACCTTTGGGAGGAGCGTATTGACCGGGAAGATTTGCCAGCTCCTGTTCAAAATTCTGAAAACAAAGATCCACGCCGAGAAATAACTCGTATTCTCTGAAGAGAATGCAAATCTGGTTTAAATGTTTTTTCTCTTTTGCTTCGATAATTTTAAACACGGATTCCGAGTCCTCATTTCGTGAACGATGTTCTTAGCGCATTTGCCAACCTTTTGTTTTTTTGCCGGTTTTTCTCGTAAAAATTAAACCTGCTCTCCGCTCTGTACCCGGACCAACTGCTCTCCCAATTCAACGATGCCGCCGATTATCCGTGCTTCCTGTCTGGAGCGGTTGTTAAATATCCGGCAGTAATCGTCAGCCTGCTCCGCCGGAAGCGCGATTAGCAATCCCCCCGAAGTCTGGGCGTCGTTCAACAACAATTTTTGACTCGCGGTTAAATTTTCGTACTGCACAAAAGGCTGAGTGTAGCTAAAATTGTCTTTGGTTCCTCCGGGTACAACGCCTTCCTGAATTAAGCTTAATGCGCCGGGCAGGGTAGCAATACGGTTAACTTTCAAAATTGCGCTAACCTTTGAAGCCCTTAACATTTCCAGAAGATGTCCCAGCAATCCGAAACCGGTAACGTCGGTGCAGGCGTGAACGGTAAATTGTTTCATGGCATCCGCCGCGTCTTTGTTGAGCCGCGCCATGGTGTTAATCAGTTGATTTTTCTGTTCTTTGTTCAGCAGTCCGCGCTTTAGGGCGGTGGAAAGAATACCAGTGCCGATGGGTTTGGTTAAAATCAATGCGTCGCCGGGTTTGGCGCCCTTGTTTCGTAAAATTTTTTCGGGATGCACAGTTCCGGTTACAGCCAAGCCGAACTTTGGTTCGGTGTCGTCCACCGTGTGTCCGCCGATAATGGAAATTCCCGCCTGTTCGGCAACTTCATGCGCTCCGGAGAGAATGGCTTCCAGCACATCCATCGGCAAACGGTTACTGGGAAAGCCCACAATATTGAGCGCCATCAGGGGTTCTGCGCCCATGGCGTAGATATCGCTTAGCGAATTAGCGGCGGCAATTCTTCCGAAATCGCGCGGATCGTCCACAATGGGCGTAAAAAAATCGACACTCTGCACAAGCGCCAGATCGTCTCTCAATTTGTAAACCGCGGCGTCGTCCGCGGTACTGGCATCCACCAGAATATTTTTTCCGGTAGGTACGGGCAATTTTCGCAGAACCGCTTCCAGCATTTGAGGACGCAATTTACAGGCGCAGCCCAATCCGTGGGTAAAACGGGTCAGTTTAATTTCTTCGCCTTCGGCAAATTGGGGGACTTCTTCCTTTTCGGGCTGCAATTTTGCTATCACTTCTTTGACAGCATCGATCGCCCGATCGATTTCTTCTTCGGTGGTAAACCGTCCCAAAGAAAAACGGATGGTTCCCATGGCAAATTCAAGCGGCACTTTCATCGCCTTCAGAACATACGAAACGTCCACGCTGTCGCTGTGACAGGCTGCTCCGGCTGAAACGGCAATCGTGTCGCTAAGCTCGGAGACAATGGTGTTGGCTTCAATATTCTTAAAACCGATATTCGAAGTGTTCGGCAGGCGCAGGGTGGGATGTCCGTTAATTTTGCAGTCGGGAAACTCTTCCGTAATTGCCCGCTCAAAATAATCCCTTAATTTTCTCAAACGTCCGGCGGCTGTTTCCGGCTCTTCTGCCGCCAGTTCGCAGGCTTTGCCCAGACCGACAATTTCCGGCACGTTTTCCGTTCCCGCCCGCAGGTTGCGCTCGTGATCGGCGCCGTGAATCTGCTTTTCAAGCTTTACGCCGCGTCTGATGTAAAGCGCGCCGATTCCTTTTGGGGCGTACAATTTGTGTCCGGCTACCGAAAGCAGGTCAACGCCCAGTTTATCGACATGTACCGGAATTTTTCCCGCGGACTGGGCGCAATCGCTGTGCATCAAAACTCCGTGTTTGTGAGCAACGGCGCTGATTTCGGCAATGGACTGAATCGTGCCCACTTCGTTGTTGGCGTGCATAACGGAAATCAGAATTGTCCTCGGACCGATCGCTTTGCGCACATCGTCGGGATCGACCAAACCATACTGATCAACCGGGAGATAGGTGACCGCAAAGCCCTGTGTTTCCAGAAAGCGGCAGACCTCCAATACTGCCGGATGTTCGATTTGCGAGGTGATGATGTGATTTCCTTTATGGCGGTAGGCGTAAGCGACGCCTTTAATTGCATAATTATTGGATTCCGAGCCGCCGCTGGTGAAAATAATCTCTTCCGCGTCGCAGTGCAGCATTTTGGCGACTTTACGCCGCGCCTCTTCCACCGCGCGCCGGGCAATATGTCCGAAAAAATGACCGCTGGAGGGATTGCCGAAGTGTTCTTTTAAATAAGGAATCATGGCTTCAACCACCAGAGGATCGACCGGCGTGGTGGCATTGTAATCAAGGTAGATCGGTTTCATGGTCTGAATTCTTCCGTTCGCTTTAATCGATTTTTGTTTGTTTATTTTTAAAATTAATCAAAACCGTTAACAATTTAAAATAATTTGTCATACTATCCCGATTTCCGAAAAACAAAACAATCGTATTCAAATAGATGAAAAAAAATCGGCGGGATTCAACGTCGATATGGAGCAATCAAAGCGGGTCTGATCTCAAGGTTCGGAAAAGGTTAACGCCGAAGACCGATTATTTTTTTAAGAGTTATCGGGAAGGCATTTTTGATATTTTCCTTTTGACAATTTTTCCCGTTCGGCTGAAAGGCTTGGGCGACCTTCGCTTTCTCTTTTTACGAAACAACTGCTCAACCGTCGCCGGACGCGCGGAATCAAAAAATCCAGTTCAGTTCCAGCCCGTATTTTAAACCGTTGTACGATTCAAAGCCGTTAAAGTAGGTGGGACCGTAGTCCGGGTCGGAAATCACTTCTCTGGCGACATCCAGACCGTAACGCATGTCGCGATAGTCATTGCCCGCGAGCGCTTTAAGCGAAATTTGGGAATTAAAGAAGTATTCCAGAGAAAACATGGAATTGATCTGGGCGTAGTCGCTGAGCATATCCTGATATCCGCCGTTAGCCGCGTCGTTGTAAATAAAACTTATGGTGGTTTCCAGCTTGAGTTTGGCTGGGATAATATCCCAGCGTCCCGATCCGTAAGTGTAAATATTAGTGTTTGACTGCTCGTTGCTAAGGGTTAAACGACTGAACACGACGCCGCCTGAAAGAAAGAGCAGGTTGGAGGGTCGGGTGTAAAAATTCGTACTGGCGATCAATTGTCCTGTGCCCAGGGGAGAACCCGCCTGCAAAACGCTTTTATCATCCAGATCAAGATACATCGCCGACAACGAAAAGCGGTTATTGATAGAGCCGAAAGTAATTCTTCCTTCGATTCCGTTGTATAATTTATCGGTTCTAACCGAATCGAGAACCGTATTGCTGCGGTCGTCGCGATAGCGGTACTTGACGGCAATTTCCGGAAAATTTTTGATTGTTGTGGTTATGCCCACGGCTGCAATGCGGGTTTTTGTGCGCGGTTGATTTTTCAGGTTGTTCAGATTGTCGCGATAGTGCTCGCCCTCGAAGGTCAGCACGAACTTTTGCGGAAAATTATAAGCCGAATTAACGACAAAACCGTCGCGGTCGTTTTGCAGATAGGGGTATCCAGCCGAAAAATAATCGTAACCCAGACGTTGTTTAAAGCCGACGAATTTAAAGTGACCGTAGCGAAAATCGATTCCCGAGCGATATGCGTTATCGGTTACATTTTTTGCGGAGAGGGTGTCTTTGCGGCTGATATTGCCTTCGAAAAAGAGCTTTAAATGCTGTTTCCAGACATAAAGAAATCCGTCCAGTCCCGCATTTTGATTGGTCAAAGGTTCGCTAATGGATTGCTCGATGGATTTTTGGTCGTCTTTTGCCCACAAATATTTCAGGCCGATTTGAAAGCGATCCCGTTTTCCCAGCCGAAAAAGACCGGCAGCCATGTAGCGCCGGTATTGCCCGGAATTTTCGTATTGATGATACATGTCCGGCAGTCGGTCGCCCATGTCAAAAGCCCGCTGCACTTCTCCGGCTATGATATTTGTCTGATAATAAAGGTCGCTGCCGCTTTCCAGATAGAGTTTGGCGCCGCGCACCTCTCTGCTTTGCACAAAGAGCTCCGATCCGCTTTCGAAAAAATCGCCCAGTACAAATTCGTTCAATCCCGAACGAATATTCAGCGTTAAGCGGTCCACGCGTTTAATAGAATTCAGTTGATTCCATGAGTCGTTTTTCAGATCGCCCAAAAGCGTAATATCAAAATTCCGCGCGCGACCGAAGAGCGCGATATTCAACCGCTGCCGGAGTCCGGGTATTAACGGGGATTTGGCATATTGATCATCGGGAATCGAATCCGGTTTTAACTGTGATTGTTCGTCATAACTAACATTAAGGGTTTGTAGCGAAATTCTGCCCGTTAAATTAAATCCGCCTTGTGCCCCGAGCAGAACCGGTAATGTAATCAGAAGAATCAATAATGATACTCTCATCCACCCTCCTTAATTATTGGATGATGATCACCCGACTATTATCTCTTAAAATATTGCCAGCTAAATCTTCAACGGTAAAGGAAAGACGATTTTCCGCTCTGCGTCCGGGAAAAGCCCGCTTTAGTAAAACTTTGGCTTCAAAAGTGCCGTCATTATTGGGTTT
>JAJRSN010000321.1 GCA_024278715.1 Calditrichota bacterium | reverse complement strand
GTATAAAATAAAAATTACAATGCGAGACAATAGAAATATTGTGTGATGACCTGTTGATATCTATTGAAATGTTTTTAAAAAATAAAAAAGCCGGAAAGTTTCCGGCTTTTTTATCGGGTTAATGTTAACGGCGACCGCCGCCGCGATGTTCGCTGCCTTTGGAACCCGAGCCGTCACAGGTGCCGCTGCCTTGACCTAAACTGCCGGCTTTGCCTTTGCCAAAGTGATTCATTCGTCCGCTTCCGTCCATCGGACGTACAAAATCCGGATCCTTACTGTTGGGAATGCCGTCGCCGTCTGCATCGAGAGCGTTGTCGTTGATTCCGTCGCCGTCGGCGTCAACAAAGCCTCTCATTCCGTGTCCTTTGTGCATTTTGGAGCCGGTGTAATCCGGATCCATTCCGTTGGGGATTCCGTCGCCGTCGGCGTCCGGAGCGTTGTCGTTAAAACCGTCGCCGTTGTTGTCAACAAAGCCGATTCCGTGCCGTTGACCGTTGTTGATGTCCTGAGCAAAAGCTCCGTTGGAAAAAACGAACATCATCAGGACAACCAGTCCTAATGTCGCGATGAGATAAGTTGAACGTTTCATGATGAAACCTCCTTATTTGGTTAGTGTTTTGTTACAAATTCATTTTTAATAAGACAAAGCCCGTGCCAAAAAATATCTGAGTTGTTCAATTGTAATAAAAACAATCGGATAAGGATTTGCCGCAAAACAAAGTCAATTTTAAAACACGACTCGCCGGACGAGCGGTTGTTTTAATCGGGTCGATGAAAAGCCGTTTCGCCTTGTCGGGCGAGAACAAGCCGGTTTTGATTTGATTGAAAAGAATAAGAGAATCGTATAACTTTCCTCAAAACAAAATTTTCAGGAAAGGTTAAAACCATGCGCTACTGGATAGATAAGTTAAATCTTCAGCCTCATCCTGAAGGCGGTTATTATCGTGAAGTTTACCGCAGCGCGGAATACATCCCTCAATCCGGATTGCCTGAGCGATATGAAAAAGCGCACGTCTTTGCGACTTCCATTTTCTTTTTGCTGCCGGGAACGGATTTTTCGGCGTTGCACAGACTGCGTTCCGATGAAATCTGGCATTTTTACGCAGGAAGCGCGTTGACGATTACCATGATCGATCAAGAGGGGAATTTAGAGCAAACGGTACTGGGCAATAATCCCGAAAAAGGGGAATCGCTTCAGGCAGTTATTCCGCACGGCGTCTGGTTTGGCGCCAGAGTGAATGACGCGGAAGGATTTGCCCTTGCAGGCTGCACCGTGGCGCCCGGTTTTGAGTTTGAAGATTTTGAGCTGGGTAACCGCCGAAAATTACTGGCGGAATTTCCGCAGCATTCGGAAATCATTAAACGGTTAACCCGGTCTTAATCATGTCCGGATTTCAGACTTATCAGCTTGTTTTGTTGGTAGCCAAAGATCTGACGATCGAAATAGGCGCTTTGGGCAAATGCAGGTTCAAGGCGGGAAGATATATTTACACCGGCAGCGCCAAACGGAATATGGAAAAGCGCATTGCCCGGCATTTCAAAAAAGAAAAACCGGTACGCTGGCACATCGATTATCTGACCTCGCATCCCGATATCAGGGTTCTGCGGGCTGAACGATTCACCGAAAGCGAATGCGAGGTGAATCGGCGAACAGGCGGAGAGATCATTGTTCCGGGATTTGGGGCGGGCGATTGCCGGAATCGCTGCGTTGCGCATTTAAAATATGTGGAATCATTATGATGTTTTAATGGCACGATAGATTACAGCCACGCCGTTCAGTAATTTCCAGTGTTCCGCTCTTCCGAAACCCGCCAGAATAAGCTGTTCTTCAAATTCGGCAATGGTCGGAAATTTTTCAACCGAAGCCGGCAGATAAGAATAAGCCGAAGGGTCTTTGCTGATCAGCCTTCCGATTGCGGGAAGCACGCGCTTAAAGTAAAACAAATAAAGGAATCTGAAAACGGGAAAGGTAGGTAGTGAAAATTCCAAAATAACCGCCTGACCCTGCGGCGTTAAAACTCTGTGCATCTCTTTCAGAGCCTTTGGCATGTCGCCCATGTTGCGAATGCCGAAGGCGATTGTGACGCCGTCAAAAGTATCGGCGGCAAAGGGCAGATATTCCCCGTCGCCGTTAACCAGAAAAAGTTTTTGCGCCTGCGGATCGTCTTTAATTTTTGCCCTGGCAAATTTCAGCATCCGGTGGGCGATATCAACGCCAACGACGGCGCAGTTTTTCCGGCGAATGGTTTCCAGAGCCAGATCGGCGGTACCGCAGGCTAAATCCAGAACTTTCTGCTCCGAAGAAACCTGTAATTTTTTAATCGCCTTTTTACGCCATAAAATATCGATGCCCAGGCTGAGAAAGTGGTTTAGAAAATCGTAACGATGGGCAATGGAATTGAACATTTGCCGAACGTAACGCTTTTTTTGCTGCGCGGTTTCCGGCACTAACGGAGGGGAAGTCATCAATTTTCTCCCCACCGCGTGACGAGGTTGTGCGGAACGGACAAATGGTCTAACACGCGCGCCGCAACAAAATCAGCCAATTGCTCAATTGTTTGCGGTTTGTGGTAAAAAGCGGGCGAAGCAGGCAAAATTGTCGCGCCTGCGAGTGTTGCTTTTTTCATGTTTTCGATGTGGATTAAGTTGTAGGGCGTTTCTCTGAGAACGAGAACGACAGGACGGCGCTCTTTGAGATTCACGTCGGCTGCGCGTTCGATTAAATTGGATGCGTAGCCGTTGGCAATGCCGGAAAGAGTTTTTGCGGAACAGGGAATGACCGCCATTCCCTGCACTAAAAACGATCCGCTTGCCACGGGCGCGAAATGATTTTCCGGAGAGTGAGTAATAATTTCGCTTTGACCGAAGGGTTCGGATTGAGTGTTCTCCCAGAATTCGCCGAAACTCTGCTTTTGGGAATCCCAGCCGGTTTCGGCTTTCATTATTTTTGTCGCCACCGGCGAAATCACAAGGTGAACCTGATAATCGCCGGGAATTGCCCGTAAAAGACGAACCGCGTAAATCATCCCGCTGGCTCCGCTTATACCCACGACAATGCGTTTCATAATAAAAGCAAATCTCCAAGGATTGTAATAAAAAAGATGACGCTGATAACGCCGTTCATATTAAAAAAAGCCATGTTTAGTTTGGAAAAATCATCGGCTTTAACCAAAGAATGTTCGTAGCTCAAAAGTCCGGCAATAATGATTAAGCCAAAGGAGTAGATGAAATGGAGCTGCAATAAAATCCACAGACTAAAAAGCAGCAAAAAGGCGAATAAATGGCTGATTCTGGCAATCCACAACGCTTTGCCGGGTCCGAATATCCGCGGAATGGAGTAGAGTTCCGCCTGCCGGTCGAATTCGTAATCTTGCAAAGAATACAGAATATCAAAGCCAGCCACCCAAAAGACGACAGCAAAACCTAAAATAATAGGCGGAAGTGCAAACGAACCGGTAATGGCAATCCAGGCGCCCACCGGCGAAATTCCCAGCGCCAAACCGAGAACGTAGTGCGAAAGAGCCGTAAACCGTTTGGTGTAAGAATACAGCAAGAGCACGGCTAAGGCGACCGGCGAAAGGGCAAAACAAAGCGCATTGAGCTGAGCCGAAGCAAAAACAAAAACAACGGACGAAAAAAGCACAAAGGCAATCACCTCGCTTGTTTTGATTTTGCCGGTGACCAGATGTCGTTTTTGCGTTCTGGGATTTGCCGCATCGATGTCTTTATCGACAAAGCGGTTAAAACCCATAGCCGCGCTGCGGGCGCTGACCATGGCGACTATAATCCACAAAAGTTTTTCCCAGGTTAACGGAACGCGGCTGTTGGCGAGTATTGCCGACGATAACGCAAAAGGAAGGGCAAAAATCGAATGCGAAAACTTGATCATTCGTCCGTATTCAATTATCTGAGAAATTAATTTTTTCAGAACCATTGCATTTCGCTCCATGTTCGTGAGACCACGGCTGATTCGGGATTTTCGGTAATTGGTTTGTTAAACGTAAACACGTTAAACGCCGCATTTTTGTCCGCTTCCAGCGAACCGTACAAATGATCTTTTCCCAAAGCGCGGGCGCCGTTTAAAGTAGCCATTTGAACTAATATTTCCGGTTCAATAAAATCGAAATGTTCAAACAGATAAAAAAGTTCCTCGTTCATGTCAAGACTTTTATTTGAAGCCAGACTGTCGGTACCCACGCACAGGGGAATACCGTTTTGCAGATATTTTTGAAGGGGCGGCTTTCCGACATTCAGCAGAGCATTGCTCCGCGCGCAGACGCAAACAGTTGCTTTCGTGTTTTTGATTGTTCGTACGTCCTCTTCAGTCACCTGCACGCCGTGGACCAAAATTGAAGTCTCGTTCAAAATCCCCAGATCAGCCAAATAAGAGACCGGCGTGCTGAACGGAGGCTGCCATTTTTCGTTCCAGACTCCGAGTTGTTTTAAAAAGTCGATTATGGGTCCGGAATTCTCCGTGAAGAAACTGAATTCTTCGGGACTTTCAGCCACATGAACGGATAATCGCGGAGAAAATTTCCGAATACGTTTCAAAAGTTCAGCCGAGGTGGAGTAGGGGGCATGCGGGGTTAAAACAGCCGACGGATTTATTGCGCTTAAGGTTGTTTTTGCCTGTTCAAAAATTTCATCGGCATGATCGGGGATAAATCCCAGAATTTCAAAAAAGACCGCGCGTTCCAGAGGTTCGTCGGGTAATTTCGCCAAAAGGCGACCGTTGGTGATGTCTCCGACTAAGGCGGTTCCCTGCCGGCGCATTTCTTCCATCGCAGACCGGGCAGCCTGCTCCGCTTTATCCTGCGATTCATGGGTCAGGCGGTATTTTAAAAGCTGTTCGACCCAGGTAACAAACGAGCCGCTATTTAGCTGTTGATTTTTCAGCCAGGAAAGTTCCAAGTGCGTGTGCGCGTTTACCCAGGAGGGCATAATAACGGAATTGGGAAAATCGTGGATTCGAATGCCTTTGAATCCGTTCCGGAGTTCGTAAGCGGGTAAAACGGATTGGATGATGCCGTTTTCGACAATCAGCGCAGCCTCGCGCATCGGCGGGCTGGAAACCGGGATTATCCAGTTTGCGCAATAAGCTTCTTTAATGCTCACGGTGTTCCAGTAATTTGTATTCCATGTCTCGTTGATGCGGTTCGAAGCCGGCTATTCGAATGATGCGTTCTATTTCTTCCTGTGACATGCGGAAATGAGCGCCGGCTGCAGCCACCACATTTTCTTCAATCATCACGCTGCCAAAATCGTTACCGCCGAAGTAAAGCCCCATTTGAGCGATTTTTGCGCCCATGGTTACCCACGAAACCTGAATGTTGGGAACGTTGTCCAGCATCAATCGTGAAACGGCAAGAGTTTTCAGGTAATCGAACGCCGAGGTCTTTTCGCCGCCAAGCGATGTGTTGTCGGGCTGAAAAGTCCATGGAATAAAGGCTGTAAAACCCATGGTGTGATCCTGCAAATCGCGGATTTTTAAAATATGCTCCAGACGGTGTTCGTAAGTTTCGATGTGTCCGAACATCATGGTGGCGGTTGTTTTCATTCCCATTTTGTGCGCGGTTTCCATCACTTCCAGCCACTGGTCGCCGGTTGTTTTATTGGCGTTAAGTTTTTGACGCACCTCATCGACTAAAATTTCCGCGCCGCCGCCGGGGATCGAGTCCAATCCCGCGGCTTTCAAACGAATTAAGGTGTCTTTTAAAGACAAACGGGAAATTCTGGAAATGTACTGAATTTCAGGCGGCGAAAGAGAATGGATGCGTACTGTCGGGAAATTCGTTTTAATGTAACGGAAAAGGTCTTCGTAAAAATCGATTTTTAAGGCGGGATTCAATCCTCCCTGCATCAGAACCTGTTTGCCGCCGAGACGGAGCGTTTCCTGAATTTTTTGCCCGATAACTTCTTTTTTGAGCACATAGCCCTTGCCCGATCCCACTTTTTCGTAAAAGGCGCAAAAATCGCATTGAGCCACGCAAATATTTGTGTAGTTGATATTGCGGTCGATGATGTAAGTGGCGATCGGTTCGGGATGAATGCGCCGCTTAACCCGATCGGCTAATTTGCCCAGCCAGATCAAATCGGGTTGTTGAAACAGGAACAAGCCTTCTTCAAAACTGAGCCTTCTTTCTTCACGAACTTTATATTCGATTAGAGATTTGTTAATCTTCATAAAAATGCAACTCCGGAATATGATCGATTAAACCAAGGTAAAAAGCGTAGTGGTAAAATTCTTTTAAACCCTCTTTCTCTTCGTCGCCCAGTTTGTAATAGATGTTTTGCGTTAAATAGTCGTAATAAAATTCCCAGTCCTGCGGCTGACCGACGGAGTATTCTTTGCTGATTTTTTCGATATTTTGCGCCCCGATTTCGTACGACTTTTTCATGGCTTCCGCTTCATTGCGCGTGAGGCTAAGTTCATGACCAGCCCAAAAAGCATACACAAAGGGCAGCCCTGTCAAATCGTACCATTCTTCTCCCAGATCGATGTGCGCGGGAGATACAGCCTGGTAGTGAAGCGCCTTGTCTCCGATGATCAGCGCGGCGTCGGCGCGTTTGAGCATTTCTTCCATATTGGGAGGCATGATCACAAATTCGGGTTCGATTTCGTATTTTTCTTTAAGCAGAATTTTCAATAACGCCACGGAAGTTCGCGAACTGGTGTCAAGGGCGATCCGATTGATGGTTCGAATATCCTGATTAAAAAACAGCGCCACGCTTTTTACCGCTTTTTTCGAAGCGATGCACAAATCGGGAACGATTTTCCAAGCTCCTTTACTGTGGGCGTATTCGATAGAGGGAACCAATCCCATTTCAACCTCGCCCTGCAAAAGACGTTGGGCGCAAACCGAAGGAACATCCTTTTGCAGATTAAAATCGTGTTTTACAAGACCCTTTTCCAGCCCGTAAACAAGTGGTTTTGTATTCAGGTAACTAACGATGCTTACGTTTTTTACTTTGAACTGAGTCGGAGCCTCGTCGCCCGAAGATTGACTTTGCGAATGTCCGAATAAATTGCTTATTTCCATTCTTTGAATTCCCTGTTTATAAATCCCATTTCTTTAATTAACAACCCCGTTCGGGCGGGATTGTGTTGTCACCTGTTGTTTTCAAATCAACGGTTCAACTCGCGATTTCCGAAACTTCGCTATTTACCTCGTGATAAAGAGCGTCGCGTTCCACCGGAATGAATCCGCATTCTTGAATTAATTGTTTTAGTTGATTCCGGGTCATCATCTGCGATGATTTCGATCCAGCCATGTGGTAGATTTTTTCTTCGACAACCGAACCGTCAATGTCGTCCGCTCCGAATGAAAGCGCAATCTGGGCAAGATCAACGCCCAGCATAACCCAGTAAGCCTTGATGTGTTCAAAATTATCGAGCATTAAACGGCTGACGGCGATGTGCTTCAAATCTTCAAAACCTGTTGCCATGGATAAACGAGCCAGACGGGTATTCTCCGGATGAAACGCCAAAGGCAGAAAGGTTAAAAAACCGCCGGTCTCATCCTGCAGGTTCCTGAGCCGAATGAGATGTTCGATTTTTTCTTCATCTTTTTCGATATGACCGTAGAGCAGGGTGGCGTTGGTTCTAATACCCTTGCTATGCGCCAATTTATGAATGGCGATCCAATCGTCGGAGGAGAGTTTGTCCGTGAATAGTTTTCGTTTTACGCGTTCGCTAAACACTTCGGCGCCGCCGCCGGGCATGGCGTTTAATCCCGCCTCAATTAAATCGTCTAACACTTCGGACCAGCTTTTGCCGGAACGTTCCGCCAGATAAGCGATTTCCACGGCGGTGTAGGCTTTAATATTGACTTTCGGACGAACTTCCTTAACCGTACGGATGACATCGATGTAGTACTCGTAAGGAAGACCGTCGTCCAATCCGCCCACGATGTGAATTTCGGTAATGGGTTCGTTGATTCTTTCCAGAACCTTTTGGCGCACGGCATCCGGCGACATGCGGTAGGCGCCGTCCTGATCTTCTTTGCGGTAAAAGGCGCAAAACAGACATTCGTTGCGGCAGATATTCGTGGGATTGATATGCTGATTCATGGTGAAATAGGTTTTGAGTCCGTTTTTTTGCAAACGGACATAATGAGCCATTTCGCCGATGGTCAGAATGTCGTTGGATTCAAAGAGGCGCATGCCGTCTTCGAACGTAAGACGCTCGCCAGCCATTACTTTATCGTAAACAGGTTGAAGCGCAGAATCGACCAATTTGTAACTCCGTTTTTAAATTAAACCGAATCAAATCGCAAAATTTACAAGTGACTCATAGTTAAAGCAAATTTATATTGGAAAAGTTTCCTTATCGCACCATTTGGAGAATTTTTAATAAGGGTGTAAGGGTTAAGGGTTAAGCGGGCTTCTCCGGTCACATATTCGTTAAGGGTTAATCGTGTAAGCGTATAATCGAACCTCTCCGACTCTTTTAGAATGATAAATTGTTGTCATGGCTTTCTGTATTCTGATTTCTGATAATCTTTTTTCATTTTTCATTTGTCATTTTTCTTGCCCATCACGCATCACGAGCTTGTCACTTTTCGTTAAGGGTTAAGGGTTAAGCGGCTTCTCCATTCACTCGTCACTTTGTCACTCTGTTACTCTGTCACTATGTTACCGGCTTATCCGGATTATGGAATATGCGGACAAATATCCCGTGAATGATCGGCAGATTTAGACCGGCTGCCCGTCTTGAAAACAATTCATTTTGCTTTTATGTTTAAAAAATCGCGAATAAAACGGGAACGTGGTAAAAAAGCGGATTTAATCAAACGCCGGGGAAAACAATGAAAAATATTTTTGAGCGCACCAAAAAGACTATCCGGAACAATAGATTTCAATTTATTTTAAGAATCTTACTGGGAGCGTTTCTGTTGTTTTCGGGAATAAGCAAGATTGCGGATATAGCCGAATTCAAAAATGTAATCAGCGGTTTTCATATTCTGCCGCAGTCATGGACGACGATATTTGCCGTAGTTATTCCCTGCGTTGAGATTGTTTTGGGGCTGGCTTTGATAATCGATTTTTACTCCGGCGTTTCGGCTGTTATTGCCGTGGTCATGATTATGGGGTTTACTATGTTATCGGCATATAAATATCTGAAAGGCGATATTTCGGACTGCGGATGTTTCGGGAAAGTGCTGGAACGCAAAACCGATTTAAAGTTAATCGCGGAGAATTTGTTGTTGATGTTTTTATTCGCGCTTTTTCTTTTGACAAAGGGGAAAAAGGGGGGCAAATGAGAAGTGACAAGATCGTGGAGTACAGATCACGCTGATTTCGCAGTAGAGAATAGTTCTGATGCGCGGCGACTCATTGGCGTTTATTGAGACGCTTTTGCGTATTGGTTTGAATTGATTGAAAAAAAATCTTACATGAACAATATGTTGTTTTTTGTATTTTTTATTATTTATCCTTACTAATCTTCCTTGTCCGAAAAGTTACGAGCCGGGCTGAGAATGAATATTCGTGTAAAATGAAAATTCCCCGAAAGAGCCGTCTTCCGGGGAATTTTCTTTCTGATTGATTACCGATTTTTATCGTTTACGAATAATGCGGCAAATGCTCTGTGACGCCGCATAATTGCCGCGCTTAGCGTTCCTGTAATTTCAATTGTGTTTCCTGTATTTTTCCGTTCCGTTCGAATTTTACCGTAACCACATCGCCCGGGTTAAAAGTTTTTAAAACATCGGAATATTCTTTGATGTTGTCGGTTTTCAATCCGCCGACTTCTTTAATAATATCTTCGGCTTTCAATCCCGCCTTTTCTGCCGGTGAGTCTGGTGTTACGCTTTGGATTTTGACGCCCTTACCGGAAAAGGTAAAATCGGGCATGGTACCCGTGGTTACGCGTCGCCGACCGTGAGCGGAAGGAAGTTTGTTTTGTCCCGCGATTTGTTTGCTTAAAGATTCTTCCCGTTCCGAGGCTAAATAAATAAGCGCTTCTTTGGTTAAAGTGGCAATTTTAGTCAGACCCTGAGTGTCAATTTTGTCCCAGGTATCTGTGGGGCGATGGTAATCGCTGTGCGGACCTGAGAAGATTTGAACCGCGGGAACGCCCGCTTCGATGAAAGAAGCCTGATCGCTGGCATCCAGTTGCTGGGTCACCATTTCTGACTGCACACCGGTTACGTAGCCGATTCCCATAAAAAGAAACGGCCATTCTTTTGCGCTGGAACCGTTTAAAATCAACACTTTTTTACCGTTCAGGCGACCGACCGTGTCCAGATTCAGGTCAGCCATAATTTTATCCGGCGGAAATTTTTTGTAATGTTTCACGAAATACCGCGAACCTTTTAATCCGCTTTCTTCAGCAGTGAAAGCCACAAACACAATGGTTCGCTGGGGATTGAAGGAAGCGCCTAATGTTCGTGCGAGTTCCAGTAAAACCGAAACCCCGCTGGCGTTGTCATCAGCGCCGGGGTGAATTTTTCCTTCATCGCCTTTGTGCGCGTCGGGCCATCCCAATCCGAGATGATCGTAATGGGCGCTCACCACAACCGCCTGATCGGCAAGGTGGGGGTTGGTTCCCGGAATAATGCCGATAATATTTTTCACGGGTGCTTTTGTGCCTTTGGCGTCAACTACTTCTTCCCAAACCTGAAAATAGGACCCGTCGTCTGCGCCGGACTGCAAACCGGCTTTTTTGAATTGTTGCGCGATATACTGCGCCGCCTTTTCGATGCCCGCGCTTCCCAAGCCGCGTCCCTGCAATTCGTCGGAGGAAAGATATTTAATGTCTTTGAGCATGCGTTGCCCGGAAAACAACTGAGGCAGATCAGCCAGCGGCGGACGTTTGGGTAGTTCAGTTTTTAAGTTTTGCGGTAATTTACCGTCTTTCAAGGGAATGATTTTAAGCAGCGGTGAATTTACGGCATGCCATTGCCCCTTGACGATGTTTGTCGGTTCGCTGCCGTTAAAAGCCAGATAGCTGTATTTGCCGTAATGCGGCAGCTTGCGCGCCAATCCCTTAACGGCTTGCGGTTTGCCGATAGTCAACCAGACCAGCACCGAACGCGGATTTTCGGGATGGCGTACGCTAATGACAAAGCTGTTGCCTTTAACGGGAAATGCGGATTTTTTAAACCGAATTTGGTCTTTTCCGATTTCCGCGTCGTAATTTTTTAAAGCGGATTTAACTTTTCGGACGAAAGGATTTTCTCTCCCGAAAATCCATATTGCACGATCTTTGGGCAGCGTTTTTATCTCCGCCGATTTTTTAACCAGAACATCCTTTGATTTGCTCTTTGACCAGATTTCCGCCAACTGACTGTAGGGGGTG
>JAJRSN010000320.1 GCA_024278715.1 Calditrichota bacterium | reverse complement strand
GGTATTTGCAGAAAATCGGAATTCCGCAAGCCTGGCAAAAAACGCAGGGCGACAGCTCCGTTATTGTGGCGATTATCGATACGGGAATCGATTACAGGCATCCCGACCTGCAGGGCTGCATCTGGCGCAATCCGGGGGAAGCCGGCGGTAAAGCCGGTTACGACGATGACGGCAACGGACTGATCGACGATGTAATAGGATGGGATTTTACGGACGCGCCGCGCTTTGCCGATTGGGGCGATTATCAGACTCCCGACTCCGATCCGATGGATGAGTTCATGGGCGGACACGGCACACAAATCGCCGGAATTATCGCCGCGAAATCCGATAACCTAATCGGAATAAGCGGCATTGCGCCGGGACTTAAAATAATGAATCTCCGCGCCGGCACCGCTTCCGGATACCTGGAAGAAGACGATGTGATTCGAGCCTTGCTTTACGCTTTGGACAAGGGAGCTAAAATCGTAAATATGAGTTTCGGAGACCTTCAGGCTTCCGCTCTGTTTCATGATGTCGTTAATTATCTCTGGAAAAGCGGAGTGGTATTGGTGGCGGCAGCCGGAAACAGCGGGACAAACGAGGTGTTTTATCCCGCGGGCTTTGAAGAAACCGTCGCCGTGGGCAGCTCCGCCAAAGACGACTGGCTGGCGGGTTTTTCTAATTACGGCTACATTTTGGATTTGATCGCTCCGGGGGTTGACATCGTAAGCACCGCACCCGGCGGGAAGTACGCCACGGTCAGCGGAACTTCTTTCAGCGCGCCGATGGTGTCTGCGGTCAGTGGATTGATTCTTTCTCAAAATCCGCAATTTAATAATGAACAAGTACGCAATATTCTTAAAAGTTCCGCCGCGGATCACGCTTCCCCAAAGCCCGGCAAACAAACCGGAGCGGGAAGAGTTGACGCCTACCGCGCTTTGCAGATTAAAAAAGGAGGCGAACTCCGAATTATTTACCCCGCCCAATCGACCGCGATTGCCAAAGATACTTTGATTATTACGGCTACCGCCTATCATCCCGATCTGAAAACGGTAAAACTCTTTTATGCGTTCGGAGAAAATCCCGATCAATGGAATGAAATCGGGCAGTGGCAGTACCGTTTTTTTATTGAGGATACCATCGGGAAATTGCCGATTAAATCTTTCCCCGATACTACCTTAAGCATTCGCCTGACCATGGAGCTTTTGGACGGCAAAAGGATCGAACAGCTTCGATCCGTAAAAATCGACCGTTCGCCGCCGCAAATTACAAAGCTGCTGTTCGAACCCGCTTATCAGGGTTTGGAGCGCATTATTTTAGCCTTTATCGAAAGCGACGATCCCGTTACTTTAAAGATGAGTTTTTTTAAATCCGGGAGCGCAGAAACAGTCAATGAAATTTTTGTGCCGGATCGGTTTAAGAGTCACTTCGTAAAAATTGATCGGAACCTCAGCATGGGCGCGGACCGGGTTTTGATTTCTTTGAAAAATGCAAGCGGACTAACTGCGTCCGTTAAAAAAGCCGTAGCGCTGAATTTCCCCGATCAGTTTGAATTTAAACCGTGGCAGCCGCTCAATCCCCAATTGCCGGCAGGATATTTATTTCCGCGGGCAACCGATCTGGACGGCGACGGAAACAAGGAATTAATCATGAGCCGTTATCAGCACTCCGGCGCGTTTGGACCCATTGTAATTTATGAAAACATCAACGGAAATTTTGTTTCTCAGTTTCAGACGGTTGATTCGTGGATTCCGCGCGCAGTTGGCGATGTGAATCAAAACGGTAAAAAAGAATTGCTTATCGGAATCGGAAAACATTCGCGGTTACTCGAGGCGCCGTTGGAGAACACATTTCCGCAAACCGTGATCTGGGAAGACACCAGCTTTTGGGCTGCCGCTCTGACGGATTGGGATCAAGACGGGAAAGGGGAAATAGTCGGATACAAAGACTCCGTGTATCAGGTTCTGGAATGGACGGCTTCGGGCTCTTTTAAGCAAATTGCCCGATTGGAAAATCCGAGCGGCGGCGGAAATCGCTTGGGCGTTCCTCATGTTTTAATAGGCGATTTGAATTCGGACGGCAACAAGGAGCTCATCTTCGGCGATTATGACGGAGACATTCTCATTTTTACCTGTACCGGAAACAATCAATTCCGATTGATGAAAACCTTGAAAGCAAAACAACAGGACGCCACCGATCTTTTGATCCTGGGTCAAAATGTTTTGTTTGTGGTTTCGCACAGCAGCGAAAATTTGAATCTGGAATCCGAAATGGTAAAAAATTTCTGGAGTCTCGAATCTTTTACCTGGGATGAAAAGTCTTCGGATTTTATTTCCGAATCCGTCACCGGCTTTTATCCCTATTATCCGAAGAATAAGTTCGACAGCGGAATCCAAACCTTCCGGCAGAATGAAGAACGTTTTCTCTTTTTAGCGTTGTCGCCTTCTCTTTATCTTTTCCGAAATTCCGGGGATGGCTGGCTTCCGGTGTGGAACACGCAGAATTGTCTGTCAAATACGATTGTCGTCGATGATTTTGACCGCGACGGATCGGTTGAATGCTATTTCAACAACGGAGAATCGATTGCCGCTTTTTCCAAAGAACAAACCGATTTAAGACCCTCGCCCCCCTTTAACTTCCGGGTGCTGCCCGTTGACAGCCAGCGAATCCGGATAAAATGGGAAGGGCAGGCGGCAGACGGATTTCGAATCTATCGGGGGATTAGTAAAGGCACTCTCCGTCCCGTCGGAATCGCGAAATCTCACACCTTTCTTGACAGTCTGTTAAACGTAAATCAAACCTATTATTACCGGGTAACGGCTATTGATTCCGCTTTTGAGATTTCCGAAAGCGTTTGGTCGAATATTGATTCTGCAGCCACGGGAATTCCGCCGCGTTTGCTGTCGATCGATGTCGTTGACGAAAGGCGGTTAATTCTGCAATTCGATCAAAAGATGAAAACCGATCCCTCCCGTCCGGCGCGCGTCCGCTTAAAGCTGCGCAATCGAACGGCGCGTTCGGTCAGCGTTTTGCAACCGGCGGACAGAGTTTTGGCGGTATTTGACGAGCCTTTTGTTGACTCTTCGTCCGATACCGTGGAGGCGGAAAACCTGTTTAATTGCCGGGGAATTCCTCCGGACAAACGATTCAAAAGC
>JAJRSN010000319.1 GCA_024278715.1 Calditrichota bacterium | reverse complement strand
TTCTTAAACGTTTTTTCCGTTTATGGGTTGACATTTTCGCACGTTTTCTTTTGCGTCCGCAAGGCATATTCCATTGTCTCCTTTCTTTTAATTATGATTTGTTTAATCGTTGTTTTGCCTGTTTAATGTATTCCCGGGCTGCCGTGGCTTCCTGAGAATTCGGATATAGTTTAATTAATTTTTCCCAAGCTTCAATCGCGTTTTGAAATTGATTCAGATTAAATTGGATCACTCCTTTGTTGAATAAGCCCAATTTATGATCGGGTTTAATGCTCACAGCCTGATCAACAAAATACAAAGCCGAATCAAATTTACCGATATTAAAATACGAAACGCCCAAATCGATCAAAGTTTCCGGTTTTTTACCGCCCAGATCGACGGCTTTTTTGTAATAAGAAACCGCCCCCTTGAAATTCCCTATGTCAAAATAACTATTTGCCATTTTAGTTAATAGTTCGGGATTGTTGGGCTCGTTCTTTAGTGAATTCTTTAACTCTTTAATTTGCCGCATCATATCCAATGGCGGGTGATCCGGAGGAAGCTGGGTGTTGCCGCTTATCTGTCCCTGTGTTTGAGAAACCGCTTTTCTTTGCAATTTCGTTCGATTACTGTTAAAAACCAAAAAGATAATAACCAACGAAATGATAAAAGCCAAAATCAAAAAAAGATAGGCATTGGAACCAAGGTTTTTTGTTCTGTTTACATTGTTTTTAAGCTGGTCACTATCCTTTTTTTCTAATTTCGTTCCGCAATCGATGCAAAATTTTGCGGTATCCGGATTCTCGTTTCCGCATTTTTGACAAATAATGGCTATAACCTGTTCCCTTCCGTTTAAAATATCAATAGCTTGTAATTTTAATATTTATTACGATTAAAGTCAATTTAATTTTTAGAAACTTTTAAACGGTCGCCCGGTCTTATTCTCACGCTATGCATATTATTTAGTCTTTTTAATTCTTCTATGCTCAAGCCGTACTTTTTGGAAATATCCCACAGAGTATCTCCCGTTTTTACCGTGTAATACGTGGCGCTGTCATCTAATTGTCTTCTATTTATCTTTTCAGCCGAAGCGAAATTTTCTCTTGCCCAAATTACGAGTTTTTGTTTTGGATAAATGAAGTCGCCGTACCGTAATCCGTTCCATCTGCGAATATAACTTGCCCGCGTATTGTATTTTTCGGCGATTTCACCGATGGTGTCGCCCGGTTTTACTTCGTAAATAACTTTTCTGGCTCCCGGAACATTTGTGATTTTGGCGATCTTTCTTTTTGAAGTTCGGCGCGATCGGGAATAAGTGGCTTTCTTTCTTGAGGCGTAATAATGCGCTTTATTCTGAGGAACGGGAATCAACAAATATCGTCCGGCGCGAATCAAATTACCGCGTATTTTATTGATCGATTTAATGACGGAAACCGAAGTGCGGTATTTTTGGGCAATTGTCGATAACGTTTCGCCCGAACGAATTCGATGCCGCACCCACGAACGCTTTTTGTGGTCTGGAATTTTGGCGTATTCAATTTTAAACCGCTCTTTGGTTCCTTTCGGCAAATAGAGAACAAAGTCTTTAATACCCGGAGGCGTAACCCAACGTAATACAGCGGGATTTATCTCTCTGATGAATTGGTAGGTTGTATCGACTATTTTGGCAATGACATTTAAATCGACCGATTCTGAAATGATTACGCTGTCAACCTCGAACGGCGGATCTTTTTCGATGTAAAAACCGAATTTTTCGGGATTTCTGGCAATAATTGTGGCGGCTAAAAATGTGGGAATATAATTTTTAGTCTGTCGCGGCAGGCGTCGTAATTTCCAGAAATCACGCGTCCGATAGCGCCTGATGTTGCGTTCGACTTTTTTAGGATTGCAGTTGTAACCCGCCATCGCCAGATACCAATCGCCAAAACGCTCGTACAAATGATAAAGATGTTGAGCAGCGGCTCTGGTGGATTTAAAAATATCTCTGCGCTCGTCAAACCACCAATTATGTCTTAATCCGTAATAACGTCCGGTCGCGGAAATAAACTGCCATATTCCCACTGCGCGGGCGTAAGACCGGGCGCGGGGCTGAAACCCGCTTTCGATCATGGCAAGATAAAACAGATCTTCCGGAACGCCTTCTTCCCGCAAAACGGGTTTGATGATCTTCTCGTAACGTCCGCTGCGCTTAAGCCATTTGCTTAATACGTATCGTCCTTTTGTTTGAAAATACTTGATAGCCAGACGAACCTTGTTGTTGATCGTAATGGGAAGGGGACCGCTGGTATCGATTACCGTGCCTTCTCCGAACAAAACGGAATCCGGAAAATTTAATTCCTCCAATTTGGTGATATCTTCCCTGACTTCCTCCGCTTCTAATTCCGGCTCTCCTTTTAAATAAATTTTTTGGTACTGTCTGTCCATCAACTGAACAACGGAATCGAGTTCGCTCCAATAGCTCAAAGTATTTCGGTCTTCATCGGTGAGTTCGGATAATTGATCAAACGCCTGATCAAAATAGATTTGTGCGCCAATGGTATCGCCTTCGGATAATTTTTGCTGCGCATCCAGATAATAACTTTTAAGAGAATCCATTCTATTAACCAGATTCTGGGATACCCAAAGACTATCCGGGAGCGATTCCGGCAGAGAAATTGCGGAAAAATCGGCGGAACGTTGAACCTGCCTGAATTGGCAGGAAAAAGTAATAAATCCGACGCTAATTATGATTAAGAGTTTTTTGATTGTTATCATTAAATACTTCCTGTATTTTAGTCGTCTTCCTGTTTGATCTTTTGAATAATGTTCGTTGTAGATTTTCCTTGAATGAGCGGGATGGTTAAAACCTTGCCACCTTTCTTTTCGACGAAGTCTCGTCCCACAATTTCTGACAGGTCGTAATCTCCGCCCTTTATTAAATAATCCGGTCGCACTTTTTTTATCAGTTCCAACGGCGTGTCCTGCTCAAAAATACAAACAATGTCCACCATTTCCAACCGCGACAAAATAAAGGCTCGATCTTCTTCTTTAATGTACGGTCTGTTTTCGCCTTTTAATCTTCGAACAGAATTGTCCGAATTTAAACCAAGAACCAAAAAATCCGCAAATTTACCCGCCTGTTCCAAATAACCGACGTGCCCGCGATGAATAATATCGAAACATCCGTTGGTAAAAGCAACCGTGCAGCCGGGATAGCGTTTTCTCAAATCTTCGACAAACAATTCGATTTTATTAAAATCCACAATCTCATGCATCGATAAGCTGTTTCTCCTTAAGAGTATTGAGCAGCGTTTCTCTTTGAATGGGAACAATACCCACTTCTTCACAAACCAGACCGGCGGCAAAGTTTGCAATGGTAGCGGCTTCTTTAAATGAAGCTCCGCCGGTAAGCGCCGCGGTTAGCGTGCTGATTACCGTATCTCCGGCTCCCGAAACATCAGCCACTTTCCGGGTGCGGGTAGGAATGTGATTAACGTCCCCGTTGGACTCGATGAGTGTCATTCCCTTACCGCCGCGCGTAATCAAAACACATTGCGCGGAAAGGGTGCGCAATAATTCTTTTCCCGCTTGTTCCACTTCCCCGTCGGTTTGAATGGGTCGGGCAAGAGCGTGAATGGTCTCTTTTAAATTGGGTTTAAATACGGTTGCGCCTTTGTACTCCAGAAAATTGATAAACTTCGGATCAACAAGAACCATCTTGTCTTTTTTTTGCGCCTGTTGTTGAATGTAACGGATTAGTTCCACCGATAAAATGCCCTTGTTGTAGTCTTCCAGAATAACGGCGTCCGCTTCTTCGATAAGCGAGTCAAACGTTTTAGCCACTTCACGGAAAAGAACCTCGTCGATATAATCGACTTTTTCCCGGTCAACGCGGGCGATATGCTGATTGTCGCCGATGATTCTGGTTTTAAGAGTGGTCGGACGTTCGTTGGTTTGAATGATTCCGCGGGTGTCCATGCCCTGTTCTTTTAAAAGATCGATTAAAATATTTCCGGCTCGATCATTCCCTGCCAGTCCGATGGTTAACGGTTTGCAGCCGAGGGTTTTCAAATTGTAAGAGACATTAGCCGCCCCGCCGAAATGATAAGACTCGTAATCGATCTCCACAATCGGCACCGGCGCCTCGGGCGAAAGACGATTAACGCTGCCCTTCAGGTATTCGTCAACCATCAGGTCGCCGATCACAATAATCTTTTTTCCTTCATAATTCTGAAAAATCTCTGTCAGCCGTTCACTTTTAAAGCGAATCAATTTCCTTACTCCCGAACAAGTTTAACATTTCAGCCGGACATTTCCGTTAGCGCGGTTTGCTGTTCCCATATAAATATCAAAATATAATTTACGTAAAAAGGATAAATTAATCAAAATCATTCTGTTACTTGTCGGTAAAATTCTGATTCCGGTCATAAGGAATGTACAGTGTAAAGGTGGTTCCTTTTCCTTTTTCTGATTCCAACTCAATTTTGACTCCGTACGGTTCCAAAAGAGTTTTTAACATGGACAATCCCAAGCCCGATCCGCACGGCAATTCCGAAGGAGAGCTTAACTCGGTGGGAGTGAGTTTGGTGGTAAAAAAAGGCTCGAAAATTCTGTCTTTAAGTTTTTTATCGATTCCCGAACCCGTATCGCTTATTCTGAAAATAATATATTGTTCGTCAAAATCGGTGATTATTGTCAACTTCCTTTCATCGCTTTCGAACATGGCGTCAACGGCGTTGTCGATGAGATTGTTGATACTCTGCGAAAAATCGCTGTAGCGTCCCTTAATTTTAGGTAGATTTTCTTTGAAGTTGAATTCTTTTTTAACCTTGTGTTTGAAAAAAAGGTTAGCCTTTAAAAATTCGATTTCTTGCAAAATCAATTTATTTAAATCGATGGGTTCAAATTGCTGACTTTGCTCGCGCTTCCCTTTCATTACAATGGTGTTAATCAACTGAATCATCCGTTTTGTTTGATCCAGAATTCGATCGACCTCCTTCATTTCGGGGTGGAGCATTTTTAACAGTTCCGCGTTTGCCTGAATTACAGAAACCGGATTGTTCAGGTTATGCGCAATTCCCGCCGCAAGATTACCGATTGCTGCCATTTTATGAGCGCTCATAAGCTGAATTTCAAGAAGACGTTGTCTGTTTTTCAGTTCGATTTGATCGGTAACGTCCAAAACGATTCCTTCGAGAGCTGGCTTTTTTTTGTATTGAATTCTTGCGATCCAAATATTCAGGACGGGTTCTCTGCCGTCGGGAGTTTTTGCTTTTACGGTTAATTGCAAATTCGGTTGATCGCCTTTTAAACAGGCGGTTAATTTCTCATCGAAGGCTTTTCGCTCTTCTTCGGCTAAAAAATCGGTCAATCCTTTTAAATTCAACGCTTCGATAGGTGTAACGCCGAAAATTTCGTAAGCTTTTTTATTTAAATACTGAAAACGATCATTCTGAATAACGAAAACCCCGACCAGAGATTGCTCGACCAGATTTTTATACTTAAACTCCGATTCTTCCAATTCAGTAACTTTTTCCGAAACCAGTTTTTCCAGTTGTTCCTGATAGAGTCGTTTTTGTTTTTCAAGATTGGCTCGTTCTTCCAGAAGCAGGTTTTGCATCACCGCATTGCGCACCACCTGTAAAAGTTGTCGATTTTTGATCGGTTTAACCAGATAGTCAAAAACCCCGATCTGAATTGCTTTGCGCGCTTTTTCTATTTCGGAACTGCCTGTGATAACAATGACAGGACGGGTAATGCCTTTTTCCTGAATGTGCGTGACAAATTCCAAACCGTCATAGTCCGGCAGGTAAATATCGATTAAAATTGTGGAAAAGCGATAAGTTTGTAATAATTTTTCCGCTTCCGCGCCCGAGCTACATGTTTTAACATTGTAATTTTCGGATGAAAGCAGGGCGTCCAAAGTCGCCAAAATATCAGGATCATCATCGATGATTAAAATATTTGGGCGAATCTCATTCATGAATGATCCTGTTGATTAAAGATTTTATGTTCGGCGCAAAAAATTCAATCACCAAAAACAGAATTAAACTGCTTATTCCCATAATATAAAGCACTCTGGTTATTTTATCCAGAATGGCGGAATTAAATTCCGGCAAAAGCAGAACCATAAAAAAAGCAATACCTACAATCCAGCTTAGAGAACGTAAAACGTATTTAAATATCTTTTCCACCTTTTCGGGAAATTGAACCTCTTCGTTTTCCTGATGCTTTTCTTTTTTATGCGCCTGTTTTTTGCTTTTTGCTTTTTGTTTTGTCATATTCCCTCCGATCTAAAAATCCAACAGCCTTTCCTGTGCCTCGCGGATAGCTCCATTCCTGCACTGATTTTTTAATATTCGATATTCCCCGAACAAGTCCCGAACTATCACGCTTTGAAGTTCGGCATCTGAAAAATTTCAAATTGTGTATTGGGTCACTACTGAACGCAAATTTTTCGCTCAATTTTCCCGCTTTGAATGAATTTTCGTTCACGGTAAAAATAACTCTTAAAGCAAAAAATTGTTCAAATCTCTTTTTGCGTCGCTCAAAATGATTACCGGGCAAAACATTTTTTTTGTTTAAATTTTTCGCAACCTTGCCCGGTCGGCTGAATAAGTACAAAACCGCCGGCTATAATTGTTTCTCCGTTGGGATAAGCTGCGAAACTAGCAAAGGCGGCAAATGCATTTTCGGCATTTCCTACTTTTGAAAAAACCGAAACGCCTCCCGCGCCTGCAAACATTGCCTGCTTTACTTTGACGGAACTGCCCGAAAGGATGTTCGAATTTATTAAAACCAAAACGGAAAGGAAAACAAAAACGGGCAAAGAACGGATCATTCTCCGCTACCGCTTAGTATGTCCCAGATATCTTCTTCCAGAAAATAACCGGCGGGACTTTCGATTATTCTGCCCAATTCTTTCCCGTCGCGCTCAAAAATAAAAGTAGGTACGTATTCTA
>JAJRSN010000318.1 GCA_024278715.1 Calditrichota bacterium | reverse complement strand
GGTGAAGGCGGGTGTTCCAGAGTTTATAGGCTAAGATGAAAATAAATATCGAACCTAAGAGTAAGATGTAGGTTATGCTCCACTTGTATTTTATAAACAACTTTGTAAATCCGAATACGACGATAAAAATATAAAGAAAATCAACCGTCGCGCCGCCTATGGCTGTGAAAAGCGCTCTTTTGCGATTATTGTGTAACGTGTAAGAAATAACAAGAATGCTAATGGGACCCGCGGTGGGCATGGAAAAAGCAAAACCAACCAAAAGACCTATTACGGTCAATGAAATTAAAGTAGTCAGCATGGATTTATTTTGCCCCCTAAAAACCTTTACCGTTCAGATTTTTAATCCAAAGTTTTTAGAAATTCGTTTTTTAACAAACCGAAACGGATAATATCATGGTACTTACCGTCCGTAAATTTTGCTTCTCTTAAAATGCCTTCCTCAACAAACCCTAATTTGTTGAATAAGTTCCTGGCAGGCAAATTAAAAGAATACACCTCCGCTTCAAGCCGATGAAAATTCAAATTCCTGAAAGCCAGATTAATCAATTCCCGAAGAGCGGTTTGCGCCAATCCTTTTTTTCTGACTTTCGGAATAAGCCAGATTCGAATTTCGGCTTTGCGGTTAAACCAACGAATATTAATTAATTGAATCGCGCCAACTACCTGTTTTTCATATTCGATGCGAAAGGTCAATTCATCCGGCATGTACTCGGGATACCAGATTTTTTCGCTTAAATTTCGCCATTCGGGTATGCCGCTTTTTAGATTTTCCAATTGTTCGTCAACTTTGGGAATCAGTTGAATTCGAACAGAATCTTCTTCTACCCACATTCTTCTGTGCTCCTTAATGGTACTAACTGGATTGTGTTAAGCCAACGGTAAACCACCGGCGCCGTTACAATTACAAACCAGGCTAAAAACGCCCCGGCAACCACATCAATTACATAATGGTAGCGCAGGTAAACCGTTGAAAAAATAAGACTGCTACCGATAACCAAAAGAATATTGAAATATTTACGGTGATACTTTGCCGCAAAATACATGGTTAACAAAGTGATTTCGGTGTGACCGCTGGGGAATGCGTCTCTTTGAACATTCTCCAGGGTATTAAGCAATTGCTGCAAATGTTCGGTAAACCACATGCCCTGAATCGGAAAACTCTGCAAATAATCAAGGGTAAATCGCGGACCGATTGCGGGAACAAGAAAATAGCCCAAATACGAAGCGTAAAATCCGTAAACGATAATAAAGGCGAAATAATCGAACTCTTCCATGCGCGATTGCCGATACAGCAGAATTATTAAAATAAGCGGTAAAAAATAGAAACTGGTATAGACTAACTGGAAATACTCGGCTAATAACGGGCTGTAAATTTTTTCCAGCCAAACGGTGGGATGAACGCCGAACAAAAAGTAATCGATTTTTATTAAAATATAATCCAGATCCTTCGGGCGGACATTGTGCACCAGATAATGTAATTCGCCGAAATTAAAAAGGATTAACGGGATGGGATTCCAAAGCCGTATCCAGTTTAAAATTCGATTTGAGCCCATAAAAGGAAGGGTTAATAAAAATCCGACAATAAAAAAATGAAAAAGTAAAAATAAAGCTCCGTGCGGGATTTTGGAGTAATTAAAAAGGATGATCAGCACAACAATAAACTGGTAAATAACGGTTACTTTATCCGCGGCGCGTAATTTGGATTCGTAGTATCTAAGTCGTTCCAATTTCTTTATGCTCTCCACTTGTCATTAAACGGACTCATTATACAAATTATAAGGGAATATTTCCATGTTTTTTTGCCGGATTCGAATCCACTTTATTTTCCAACATACGCAAAGCCTGAACAATTCTTTTACGCGTAAAACGCGGTTCGATCACTTCGTCAATGTATCCGAGTTCCGCTGCCAGAAAGGGATTGGCGAACTTTTCGCGGTATTCTTTTTCTTTTTGAGCCAACATGGCTTCCGGATCTTCAGCCAGCGCAATGTCCCGTTTAAAGATGATCTCTGCCGCGCCCTTGGGACCCATTACCGCAATTTCGGCGCTGGGCCAGGCAAGATTTACGTCGCCGCGAATATGTTTTGAACTCATCACGTCATAAGCGCCACCGTAAGCCTTACGGACAATCACGGTAATTTTAGGCACCGTGGCTTCCGAAAAAGCGAACAATAATTTTGCGCCATGCCGAATAATACCGCCCCATTCCTGATTTGTTCCGGGCAAAAATCCGGGCACGTCTTCGAAGGTAATTATCGGGATGTTAAAGGCGTCGCAAAAACGCACAAAACGCGCTCCTTTCACCGATGCGTCGATGTCCAGCACACCGGCAAGGTACGAAGGTTGATTGGCTACAATTCCCACCGGATAGCCGTCAATGCGGGCAAAGCCGACAATCAGATTTTTGGCGTAATCGGCGTGAATCTCAAAAAAAGAATCGCGATCAATAATCGTTTGAATGATCTCATACATGTCGTAAGGTTGATTGGGATTTTCGGGAATAAAATCGTCCAAAAAATCATCGACCCGATCGGGATCGTCGTCGCTTTCGATTTTGGGAGGATCTTCAAGATAATTCGACGGCAAATATGAAATGAGCTTTCGAACTTTTTTTAGACATTCGACGTCGTTTTCGCAGCTCACATGATTAACGCCGCTCTTGGAGGCGTGGGTTTCCGCCCCTCCCAGTTCTTCGTGGGTTACCTCTTCGTGGGTGACCGTTTTAACCACATTTGGTCCGGTAACAAACATGTAGCTGGTGTTTTTAACCATAAGCACAAAATCCGTAATCGCCGGCGAATAAACTGCGCCGCCCGCGCAGGGTCCCATCACAGCCGAAATTTGCGGAACCACGCCCGAAGCCAGGGTGTTTCTTAAAAAGATTTCGGCGTATCCTCCCAGGCTTCGCACGCCTTCCTGAATGCGCGCCCCGCCCGAATCGTTAATTCCTATGACCGGCGCGCCGACCTTCATCGCCTGATCCATGATTTTGGTGATTTTCAGCGCGAATGTTTCGGACAGACTTCCGCCGAACACGGTAAAATCCTGCGAAAAAACAAAAACCAGACGCCCGTCGATGTAGCCGTATCCGGTGATAACCCCGTCCCCGGGAACACGCTGTTTTTCCAACCCAAAATCCTTTGTTCGGTGGCGAACCAGCATATCCATTTCCACAAAGCTGCCTTCGTCCAAAAGAAGCCGAACCCGTTCACGAGCCGTTAATTTTCCTTTTTCATGCTGCTTCTTTATCCGTTCTTCTCCGCCGCCTTTTAACGCCAGTTCACGCAGTTCAAACAAACGACGGAAATTTTCTTTGTACGACATGAAATTCCCCCTGTAATTTATTGTCCGATCAAAACAAGGCTTTCTTCGGTTAATTTATTAATCCGTTTTCTTTGAAGCTAAAATAACCATCAAATGTTATGATAATGTGATCGTAAACGGGAATATCGAGAATTTTCCCGCTATTGACCAAACGATTGGTCACTTCGATATCCGCCTGCGAAGGTTTGTTTTGTCCGGACGGATGATTATGCAGAACAATAACGCCCTTTGCCATATATTTTACCGCCGGACTAAAAACTTCGCGCGGATGGACAAGAGAGGCGTCCAGAGTGCCGGTGGTTATGCGAAAATCCTGAATGCGCTCCAAATTGCTGTTCAATAAAATCACATAAAACGATTCCTGTTTTAAATGCCCTAAAACGGGTTGGTAGGCTTTGGCGACCTTTTCGGGATCGTGAAAGCTGACTACCTCGCGCTCGGCTCGCTCACGTTGAAGATTGCGGTACAATTGAAAGGCGGCTAACAGTGTAACCGATTTGGCGGGACCAATGCCCTTGACCTGCTGCAATTCTTTTAAAGAGGCGTTGCTCAGCGCTTCCAAAGAACCAAAGGCTCTGAGCAGTTTTTTGGCAAGCTCCACTGCGTTCAACTGCGGCGTACCCTGCCCCAAAAGTATGGCGATTAACTCTGCGTTGGAAACGGAATCCGGACCCAGACGCATTAACTTCTCGCGCGGACGTTCTTCAAGGGGCCAATCGGTGATGCGCGAACGAAATTGACCGGGTTCATTGATGCGATTCATTTTAACGGAATCCCTGTAATTTTAAGAGACTTTATTTTATGCAGGTAAAAACAGAATGTTCGTTCTTTTGATCAACTTAACACGGAGATTTAACTCAAACGAAAAAATGATCCGGCTGCCAAACAGAACCGCTCCCGCAGGGAAATTCACAGATTCGATCAAAAGACCGCGCCATTCTTCGGCTTTTACTTTTCATTAGGAATTTTTTTATTTTTCCGATACCAATCGCGAATGTACTCAACGGCTTCTTTCAGCGAACTTCCTGGACCAAATAACCGACCGGTGCCTAATTCTTCAAGTTTTTTTATGTCATCTTCACTCATAATTCCGCCGCCGGTGAGTAAGACGTCGCTCATTTTATTCTTCTTCATTAAGTCTAAAATTTTCGGGAAAACCATCATGTGAGCGCCGGAAAGAATGCTGATGGCTATTACATCCACATCTTCCTGCAAAGCAGTGTCAACAATCATTTGCGGCGTTTGTCTTAAACCGCTGTAAATCACTTCAAATCCCGCATCGCGGAAAAACGAAGCCACGACTTTGGCGCCGCGGTCGTGACCGTCCAAGCCGGCTTTTGCCACCAAAACACGAATCTTCTTTTCCATACTCTCCTCGCCAAAAAATATGATTTTTATTCATGTTATTAATCTGAACAAGTAATACAATTAATGTTTTTTCGTTCCGGGCAAATCCTCCCTGCATCTGTAAAATAATAAAATTCGGACACCGGTTAAATTAAAGTATCCGGATAATCAAACCAGCCCGAAAAACTCAAAGTTCTTTAGAAATCCGCCGATTCCCGGTATTCCCCGAAGACTTCTTTTAGGGTATTTACCATTTCGCCGACCGTGGCGTAAGCCTTTGCGCACTCCACGATTACAGGCATTAAATTCTTGTTTTCAACGGCGGCTTGTTTGAGTTCTTTTAAAAGCGAGCTGACTTTGGTATTATCTCTTTCTCGCTTAAGCGCTTTTAAACGATCCACCTGCCGTTTTTCCACTTCGGGCGAAACCTGCAAAAGCGGAATTTCGATTTTTTCGTTTTTGTCTTTAAAGGCATTTACGCCCACGATGTAGCGGTCGCCATTCTCGATTTCCACCTGATAGCGATAAGCAGCCTGTGCAATTTCCTTTTGAAAAAATCCTTTTTCAATTGCCGGAATTACACCGCCCAGGTCATCGATTTTTTGGAAGTATTCTTCGGCGCCCTGTTCCATTTTATTTGTCAGGTCTTCCATAAAATAGCTGCCGCCAAAAGGATCGATGGTATGCGGCACACCCGTTTCGTAAGCCAATATTTGCTGCGTGCGCAGGGCGATTTTTACCGCTTTCTCCGAGGGCAGGGCAAGAGTTTCGTCCATGGAATTGGTGTGCAGAGACTGGGTTCCGCCGAAGACCGCCGCCAATGCCTGATAAGCCACGCGAACGATGTTGTTTTCTGGTTGTTGAGCCGTTAAGGTGCATCCCGCGGTTTGGGTATGGAAACGCATTATCCATGAACGCTCTTTTTTTGCGCCGTATTTGTCGCGCATCCTTTTGGCGTAAATGCGTCTGGCGGCGCGGAATTTTGCCACTTCTTCAAAAAAATCGTTGTGCGAATTAAAAAAGAACGACAACCGCGGCGCAAACTCATCAATATCCAATCCCCTTTCCAGGGCGGCTTCGATGTAAGCAAAACCGTCGGCAAGAGTAAACGCCAATTCCTGCAAAGCCGTGGAGCCCGCTTCACGAATATGGTAACCGCTGATACTGATGGTATTCCATAACGGCATTTTTTCGGTGCAGTATTCGATCATGTCAACAATAATGCGCATGGAAGGATTGGGCGGAAAGATGTACTCTTTTTGCGCAATGTATTCCTTTAAAATATCGTTCTGAACGGTGCCGCGCAACTGCTCGGGGCTCACTCCCTGTTTTTCCGCCACCGCCACGTAAAAGGCTAACAGGATAATCGCCGGAGAATTAATGGTCATTGAAGTGGAAACCTTATCCAGCGGAATGCCGTCAAATAAAATTTCCATATCGCGCAGCGAACTAACGGAAACTCCGCAAATTCCGACTTCCCCCTCGCTCCAGGGATCATCGGAATCGCGTCCCATTAACGTCGGTAAATCAAAAGCCACCGAAAGACCTGTTTGTCCGTTTTCCAGCAGATATTTAAAACGGGCATTGGTATCTTCCGGAGAACCGAATCCGGCGAACTGACGCATGGTCCACAGTCTGCCGCGATACATGTTGGCATGAACCCCGCGGGTAAAAGGAAACTGCCCTGGCATGCCCAGATCACGATCGTAATCAAAATCTTCAAGCATATCGGGAATTCCCAGAAGCTCGACAGGGTTCCCGGAGGCTGTAATGAATTTTGCGTCGCGTGTTTTGGCTTTTTTAACTTCTTCCTGCCAGCGTTTGTAGGCTTTTTGATCCATGAATAAACTCCCCCATCTTTTTTTGCTGAGTGCGGCGTTTAAAGCCATCTTGTATTTTATTAATCTTTCATCAGGTCTTTCCCGGATGAACGTTTAAATTATAACGTAATAATTTACAAAATATTGATGATTAACAAAAGAGAGCCTTCATTTATTTGAGAGCAAATTAAAATTCTTTTGACAAAAATAATAAATCACAGGTTATGCGGAGATAATAATTCCGATTCGCGGCAACAGAACTATGCTGCACAATGCTCATGGCAATGATTTTTAGATGTGTTAGATTAAAGGAGATTAAAGGTTAAGAAGTCATGCGGCGTTTGT
>JAJRSN010000317.1 GCA_024278715.1 Calditrichota bacterium | reverse complement strand
CGCGTACCGGACGCCTTGTAGTAATTAGCGCGATCGATAATTTGATGAAGGGCGCCGCGGGGCAGGCGGTTCAGGCGTTTAACATCATGCATGGGTTGGCGGAAACAACGGCGCTTGAGTTCCCCGGACTTCATCCGATTTAACGGGAATCGACGCCGCGGCATTTTGATTAGAAACAAACCGCTTCTACGCGCGACGCAGTAACGAATTCTAAAAATTATTTATCGTCGGTTTGGAAAAAAAGAGAGAGTGACATCAGAAAAAACTATGTGTCGAATTTTGTACGTTAAATCCAAAACACCGTTTGAAGCGCAGCCGTTTTTGCGCTCTTTTGCCGAAATGGTGAAAAACAGCAAGGAATATCAGGGACACGGCTGGGGATGCGCCTGTTGGGATGAAAATTCCTGGAAGATTTACAAAAATATCAATCCCGTATGGGAAGACGATCTGTCTCAATTCGGCAAAACTTCCTTACTTTTGGTTCACGCCCGCAGCGCTTTTCGGGATCAGGGCATAACCATTGAGAACAATATGCCGTTTGTGCAAAACGATTTGGTATTTGTTTTTAACGGAGAACTGCACGGCGTTCGAATTAAGGAGCAGGGACGCATCGGAGCGGAAAAAATCTTTAACTTTATTATGCGCTTTTACAAGGGCAATCTGTTGCAGGCTGTACAAAAAGGAACGCAAATCATCGAAAACCGCTCCGAATACATTCGCGCCATGAATTTTATTCTCGCTTCTTCCGATAAAGCTGTTGTTTTCAGCCTGTTCAACGAAGACGCGCCCTACTTTACAATGCACTGTTACCGGGACGAGCAAAAAACAGTCGTCTGTTCCGAACCATTGTCCGTTTTTGAAAATTGGCAACCCATTAACAATCGAACCGTCGGAGAGTTGTAAAATGATGATCATTAAAATCGGCGGAGGCGACTCCGTCAATCTGCAGGGCATTATTGCCGATCTTTCGGTCGTGAATGAACAGTTCATCATTGTCCACGGTGCAAACGCCTTACGAGACCGGTTAGCCGAAAGTTTGAACAAGCCCAAAAAGGTGATCACTTCCGTTTCGGGCTATTCCAGCGTTCTTTCCGATCAAGAGGCTCTGGACGTGATGATGATGGCTTATTCGGGGCTGCGCAACAAACGAATCGTCGAACTGTGCCATCAACACGGAATTAACGCCGTCGGCTTATCGGGTCTGGACGGGAAGGTGATTCAGGGTCAGCGCAACAAAGGCATTCGGGTAAAGCAGAGCGGGAAGGTTAAGATTTTACGCGATTTTTCGGGAAAGCCCAGAGCAGTCAATTCACATTTGCTCGAACTTTTGTTAAGCAACGGGTACACTCCGGTTTTAACGGTTCCGATAATCGATGAAAATAATCAGGCGATTAACAGCGAAAACGACGACATTGTGGCTCTGCTTCAATCTTCGCTTCAAGCCGACATCGTTATTCAGTTAATCGAAGCTCCCGGATTTTTGGACAATCCGCGGGATCCATCAACCCTGATTTCAAAAATGCCTAAAGAAGAGCTGGCGAGTCGCGAAGCGCAGGTGGAAGGCAGAATGAAGCGCAAAATATTAGCCTTGCGCAAATTATTCGATCGCGGCGCAGCAAAAGTGATCATCGCCGACGGTCGCGTCGAGCATCCCGTTCAAGATGCATTAAACGAGAAAGGAACGATCATCCTATGAGCAACTATCGGCAATACGAAGATCAATACGGGATTCCCCTTTTTGCCAAACGGGGATTAACGCTGGTAAAAGGCAAAAACGCTTTTGTTTGGGATATTACCGGTAAAAAATACATCGACTGCGCAGCCGGGCACGGAGTGGTAAATATCGGTCACGCCAACGAAGCGGTGGCAAAGGCTATCGGCGAACAGGCTCAAACTCTGCTCACCTGCACCGGATCTTTTTACAACGACAAACGCGCGCTTCTTCTGAAAAAACTGCATGAAATAACCCCGGCAAGCCTTAGCCGCTCGTTTTTATGCAATTCAGGCGCAGAAGCCATTGAAGCGGCGCTGAAGTTCGCGCGCTTTACCAGCGGTAAAAAACAGTTTGTCTGCGCCATGCGCGGTTTTCACGGCAGAACCATGGGCGCGCTCAGCGCCACGCACAATCCCAGCTACAAAAATGACTTTGAGCCGCTGATACCGGGTTTTACGTTTGTGCCTTTTAATAATTTCGAAAAACTGGAGCGAGCAGTTACCGAAGATACCGCTGCCGTTTTGCTCGAAGTGGTTCAGGGAGAAGGCGGCGTTCATATCGGAAGAAGGGATTACTTCCGAAAGGTTCGGGAATTTTGTAAAAAAAACGGCATCCTGTTAATAATCGATGAAGTTCAAACCGGATTCGGGCGCACCGGAAAGATGTTTGCCGGCGAGCATTTTGATTTGCAGCCGGACATGATGTGCGTAGCCAAAGGGATCGCGGGAGGAATTCCCATGGGAGCGGTGATCTGTTCCGACGCCGTTATCTTAAAACCGGGCAAACACGGATCCACTTTCGGCGGAAATCCCCTTGCCTGCGCGGCGGCGCTGGCGAGCATCGAATTCATCGAAAAGAACGATCTTCCCAGGCAAGCGGAAGAAAAAGGCGCTTACATTGCGGAGCATCTTTCGGAAAAGAATTTGCCGCGGGTGCGGGA
The DNA here is from genome assembly GCA_024278715.1 of Calditrichota bacterium. GTDB lineage: Bacteria > Calditrichota > Calditrichia > Calditrichales > Calditrichaceae > Caldithrix. The sequence goes on along the minus strand of JAJRSN010000317.1, from coordinate 3,811 downwards.
GATTCGGCAGATCGGATTGATGATCGGCATTGAGCTAAAGGAAAAGGCGCAGCCGTTTATTCAGGCTTTACAGGAAGAAGGGGTAATTGTAATCCCCGCCGGTTCGACGGTTATTCGTCTTTTACCGCCGCTGACCATAGAATACGAGCTTCTTGATATTGTAATCGGTAAATTAATAAAAGTTTTGTCACGGGAAAGGGATTGATGATTTACTTTTCATTAAGCGTTAAGGGTGTAAGCGTATAAGCGGACTTCTACTAATTCGCTAACATGCTTAATCGTTTAATAACCTCTTACCACTTGTTGCTGGTTTCTGGTCATTCATTAAGCGCTAATCTGTCTCAGCAAAATCTAAGACCGGAAAAAAATGTAATTTTCCGTAAAGGGAATATTATTCTTTCTTGTCGAATATCTCGTCGGGGTGGGGAGTTTAAAGGAAAAATAAGTGTTATGCCCAGACTTGATTATTTTACATTCTATTTTGGTTTGTATTTATTTTGATTTTTCGTCATATAAAATGTTAGTCAATGCCGATGCTATTAATCCTGCTGGTACTGCTACTATTCCTAATCCAATCATAAGAATAAAAAATGTAAATATTTTACCACCAAAGGTAACTGGATAAATATCACCATAGCCCACAGTTGTCAAAGTCGCAACAGCCCACCACATACAATGTAGAACAGAACTAAATTTTTCTGGTTGGGCTTCATTCTCAAAGTAATATATTCCTACACTCGAGATATACAATAAAAACGATGTTGCAATTAGGAATATTATTAATTCTTCTTTTATATTTTCGAAGGCAAGTTTAAAACGGTTTATTGCACGACTATAACGAAAAAGTTTAAACATTCTAAATAATCGTAACAATCTAATTATTCTTATAGAGCGTAAGTCTATTCCAGTTGATAAATAAAATGGTAATATTGCAAATAAATCAATTAAACCGTAAAAACTGAAAATAAATTTAATTTTATAATCTGTAACTAATATCCTTAAAAGATATTCTATGGTAAATATGGCTACGGTAATAACTTCAATTATCCAAAGTAAGTGGTATGTTGATGCACTTATTTTTGGCATTGTCTCAATAGTAAATGAAATCAAAGAAATTACAATCAATACTTGGATTAATATATCAAAAATTTTTCCCGCTTTAGTATCGTTTTTTTCAACTATTATTTTTAAAGTTCTTAGCATATTACAATTATTATTTACTATTTAATCCTTAAACCTCGTAGTTTGCAAAATAACTAAAAAATAGCACTAGGAATCCGAAAAGATAAAAAGCCGTTTTGCTTTGGAGGATTCCTCACTTCGTTGTTTATAAAAAAGCTACTTGGCTGCCGTTAAGTCCCGAACTCTTGTCTTAACTTACTCATCAAAAACAGCAGGCGCCGTTGTTTTTATAACCAAACAAAGCAAATATAAATACTTAATCTATCGGCATGCAAAAAATTATTTGTTTGCATAATTTGGCGGTCTTTTTTTGCACAAGTTCGATGTTTAATAGCTTATTTTTTTAGGTGCTGAAATATACAAACTGGGCTCTAATTTCCCTAATCTTACTTGTGATTGGTAGATTAAAATATTTACATATTACTGAAATCATATCATGAATAAAGCCTAAGTAAATATTTAAATTCCTTTGGTACAATACACTTGATATTTCTTCATCGATGAATTTATAATGGAAAGAAGTCCAATGAGTAAATTTATTTAATATGTTCCAATTTTTATAATAAGGAGCATCTTTTAAATTGAACAATTTCTTTGCAATTTTAGATGCAACCTTGCTTCTCTCAAAAAAGTTAATTTCTTTTTTATTTGTGAAATAGTTTGGGTGAGCACGCCAATCATTCTTTTGCAAATTTTGTAGATATTTTGTTGCTTTTTCATTATAGGTTTGTATTAGTTTAACTTCATTAGCCGATTTTATTTGTTTGTCAAAATCGATATTTGATTTTCTTAAAAAAGGATCATTCTTGGCTATCTTCTTAAAGTTATCAGAAAATTGTAAAAATATATTTGCACCTAATCGATAAAAACGTTTTGCTAATTCTTCGCCCTTTTCTGAATCGTCATGATAAATTGAATATAACCAAAGAAAATCAACTAATGTTTCTAAAAATGTTCGCATTAAAATCATTGTCTCATTCAAAAAATTATGAGATAATTTAGAAATTGCCATTAGGATTTCTGAATTTATTTTCAAAGAATCCACCAGGAAATCATCAAAATATCTATATGGAGGATTCTTCCTATTATGACGGATATTGTTCATTATTGAACCAATTTCTTCATACGTTTCATTTATTAGTTTTTTTAGAGTATTAACATCAGGAGGAGGCAATTCCTCTCTAGTAATTTTGAAAGGATTTATTATAGTCATGATTATTCTTTACAATTGAATAGCACCTAATCCCTAAACCTCGCAGTTAACAAAATAACTCAAAAATAGCACGAGGAATCCGAAAAAAAATAAAAAGCCGTTTTAATATGGAGGACTCCTCACTTCGTTGTTCCAAAATAAAAGACGCCGCTGTCGTTATGTTCGTAGTTCCGGTTTTGATATTATTTTTACCTTAAAAAACTTATTATGCATCTTCATTTTACATTAATCATCAAAAGCAGTATGTCCGGAAGTATTTAATACCAAACAAAACAAATATAACTACTTAAACTATCGGCATGCAAAAAATTATTTGTTTGCATAATTTGGCGGTCTGTTTTTGCCTTTGTTCGATGTTTAACAGCTTATTTTTAGCTGCCCGATATCTTGTTATATGAACTAACGCAAAAGCCTTTCCATCAATAAATCCTGCAAGTTCCTTCTTCCGTCTAAAACACAGTGAATGAAAACTTTCTTGCCTCGTATTTGATAAATAATCCGGTAGGGTTTAAAATGAATTTCCGAATACTCTCTTACATTAATTCTTTCAAGCTCGGGAGGCAGGTGACCACGATCAGGATAGTTTTACAGGCTGTCGCAGGTCTCTTTCAATTTTTTTAGAAGTGTGTCGGCTTTTCCCACTGAATCATGTAAAGCAACATATTCATATATCTCAAAAATGTCCTCTTCAGCATCAGTTGTCAGAAAAACTTCATATTTCATTAACTTCTTTTCTCTTCAATTCTCTTTCGGATATCTTCAAAAGCTTTATCAATAGGCTTGAATTTGCCTTTACTTATATTGGCTGAGCTTTGAGCCAATATTTTTAACATAGCCAAACTTTCCTGGGTTTGTTCATAAACATGGATATCCTGAACAACCACTTTTGCCTCGCCATTTTGAGTGATGATCATGGTCTCTTTATTTTTGGTAATATCCCTGATAATTTCCGAAGCATGGGCTTTTAGATAACTAATTGATTTAATTGCCCGACTATATCTCATTTTTGCACCTCTTTTTGTTTGACCTAAATATAGACTTAAAAACGGTCGTACGCAAGAATATTGATTAACTAACAGGCGGCTACCCCCTAAACCTCGAAGTTAGTAAAATAGCTCAAATAGGAAAGATTTTCATTTGGAAATTCATGAGAACGCGTTTTTAGATGATATTCTGAAACCGTTTATTCTTTACTAAATAGAGATATTAACCGACGCGGTAAGTACGATTCAAGTATTAAATATCGGAGCTCGCGTTATCGTAGTTTGGCGATCTGTTTATGCACCCCGCTCGATATTTAATACCTTATTTTGTTCGGGCGACTTTTCTTTTCTGAATAAAGATGCGAAAATATATCTTCATCAATGTTACAAAATATAAGTTTATAAAATGCATATTCCTCAGATTCTTGGATTT
>JAJRSN010000019.1 GCA_024278715.1 Calditrichota bacterium | reverse complement strand
TCTTAACTTTGTTACTTTGTCACTTTGTAACTCGTTACTCATCACTCATCACGCGTTACGATCTTGAAACTCTGTAACTTTGTCACTATGTCACTCGCCACTTGTTACTTCACCCCTCCTTGTTTTCCTTCAAAATGTCGCCGCTTTGAATGATGACAACCCCTTTTTGCCGCATGTTTTGCACTGCTTTCTCGAATTGGTTTTCGTCCAATGGTCTTGTTGCGTCTTTGATGAGATAAGTTTTGAATCCCTGTTCCGCTGCATCCAGAATTGTGTAATTAACGCAAAATTCTCCGGCAAGACCGACCACGAAAACCTCATCCACGCCGCGACCTTTTAAATAGTCCGCCAGTCCCGTGCTTTTTTTCCGTCCGTTGTCGAAGAATCCGCTGTAACTATCGATAGCCGGATCCGTACCCTTGCGGAAAATGGCTTCAACAGGATTGGTGTTCAAGGCGCGAACAAACTCGGCTCCCCTGCTGCCCTGAACGCAATGATCGGGCCACAGGATTTGTTCTAATCCATTTAGATCAATAACATCATACACTTTTTTCCCGGGATGATTCGAAGCAAAACTTCCGTGATTTTTGGGATGCCAATCCTGAGTGGCAACAACCAAATCAAAATGAGACAAAAGATTGTTCACTACCGGAATGATTTCATCCCCTTTTGGCACCGGTAAGGCGCCGCCCGGGATAAAATCATTTTGAATATCCACCAAAATTAATGCTCTCATTATTCCGACTCCTCCCCTCGATAGCGACGAATGATGGAATCTCTTAAATTCATTAGTTTTTTGCTGATTCCCACCTTATAAATGTGCGGGAATTCAAACCGTTTGTGCTCGGGCGGTAATAATGCCAGACGTTCTTTTACCCGATTCGCGATATCTTCAACTGATTCAAAGGGAATAGCAATTTCTCCGTCTTCCATCACTTTGACGAACAAGTCTTCCTTTTTTAAGTCGGACACCCTAAAGCTTTTTTCTCTTTCCAGAGGATGATAAATCCGTTCAATCTCGGTTTCGTCGGCAAGAACAACGGCGTCAGCCATAAAGCCGCCCTCGCCGTTGAAATAACGGAAAACCTTTTTCACGCCCGGCAGAGTAGCTTTGCTCAGACTGTCGGAAATTTTCATTCGCGGCTGATTATCAAACATACAGAGTTTGTAAACACCGTCAAGCGCGGCATCCGGCTGACCGGTGATCAGACGCGTTCCCACGCCAAAAAGATCGATCGGCGCTCCCTGATGAATCAGACTCTTAATGACCACTTCATCCAATTGATTGGAAACCGCGATCTTCACGTAAGTCAATCCGGCTTCGTCTAACATTTTTCTTGCTTTTTTGGACAAATAGGCTAAATCACCGCTATCAATTCTAATACCTATTAATCGGTGTCCGGTTTCTTCTAGTTCTTTAGCGACTTTGATCGCGTTGGGAATTCCGCTGTTTAAAGTATCGTAGGTATCCACCAGCAGAATGCAGCTATCAGGATTAAAGCGCGCATATTCCCGAAAAGCGGTCAATTCATCATCGTAGCTTTGAACAAACGAATGAGCCATGGTTCCCACTGCTTTCAACTTGTAACGAAAAGCTGAATAGACATTGGAGGTGGAATCACATCCGCCGATAACAGCCGCGCGACTGGCTTGAATTCCTCCCATTCCATGAGCGCGACGCAAACCGAAATCGCTGATTGAACGGTTGCCCGCGGCGAGATGCACACGAGCCGCCTTTGTGGCAATCAACGATTCAAAATTTAAGGTGTTGAGCAGAAGCGTTTCAATAATCTGCGTTTCGATCAGATTCCCCTCCACTCTGAGCAGGGGTTCCGTCGGAAAGGCGACTTCTCCTTCTTTAAAAGAATAGATATCTCCTTTGAATCGGAAGTCTCTTAAATAATCCACAAAATCCGTGGCAAAACCTTCGTCAAGCAGAAAGTCGGCGTCTTCATCATTAAATGTAAATTTACTTATCAGCTCCAGAGCGTCCTGTAATCCGGCGTAAATCAAATATCCGTTTTGGAAGGGTAATTTGCGGAAGAAATAATCGAAACAAGCTCCGGATCGATATCGACCGCTTTTAAAATAAGCCTGAGCCATGGTGAGTTCATATTTGTCAACCAGCAGTCCTATATGAGAATTAAGCACGGCGCACCTCGCATCAATTATTCGGTTTGAAAATATTACAACTTTTTCTCACAAAATTCAAACGATCAAAATTGATGATTTATGATTGAAGTTTAGAAGATTGACCATTAGGCGTCATAGGATACTGGTTACTGGCTACTTGTCATGCATCACGTCCTTGTCACTCGTCACCGCCTTCTGGTTACTGGTCGCTTGCAATTATGTCACTCTTTCATTGGTAGCTTTAATCTTTAATTTTATTCGTTACTCGTCACACGTTACGTCTTTCGCCTTTCCCTTGCTTTTTTCCATTTTTCTTTTGTATATTAGAAAGACCTCTTTTTTTCAGGTTTCAAAAAATGAATTTACTAATAATTTTAAAAATTTACCCCCCCGCAGTTTGCGGAAAATGATGCGTAGGGGAACCAATGTCCCGAACGACCGCTCCCCGCCTTAACGGATTGATTCATTTACCGTTCACCCTAACCGCCGGAGCAAAATTATGAAGCCCAAAATTTACTTTTTCGGATTGATGAGTAGTCCCGCCCAACAGATCATGAAATTTTTGCAAAGCCTGCGCGAGACGTATCGAAACACTGTTACCGAGCTTGTCGAGGTATCT
>JAJRSN010000316.1 GCA_024278715.1 Calditrichota bacterium | reverse complement strand
ACCAACGTAATAATGATCAATCTTTGACGAATAAAGAATGTACAAGTAATATTCCATGGCGTAAACTAAAAAAGCCCCAAGGATCTATCTTCCATGAGGCTTCTCTACCGCTCCGGCGGTAGGACTCGAACCTACAGCCTAGTGGTTAACAGCCACCCGCTCTGCCAATTGAGCTACGCCGGATTGTCAAACAAATTTTATTTCTTTTCTCTTCTTTTGTTATTAACAGAAACTCGAACCTACATCCCGCCTGGGCGGGATAACAGCCACCCGCTCTGCCAATTGAGCTACGCCGGATTGTCATCGGCTTACAAACAAGGCGTTAAATATAAATAATCCTTTTACCTCTGTCAATATTTTATTTTAAGATTTTTTTAATTTTTTTCACCAGCGTCCGGCAATTTCTGCGCCGCATGCCGAGCAACTTCCATCCGCTAAATTTTCTACGGAAACCCGGTACCAATCTCTTCGGATTAATACCTCCTTGCAATTGGGGCAAAAAGTCGTTTGCCCTTCGGGATCGTGAATATTTCCCGTATAACAAAATTTAATCCCTTTCCGCAAAGCAATCTCCCTCGCCCTTCGCAAAGTGGAATACGAAGTAGAGGGATGATCCAACATCTTAAAATCGGGATGAAATGCCGTAAAATGAAGCGGTACCGAATCTCCCAAATTATTTAGAACCCAATCGCACATACGACCTAATTCGTCCTCCGCATCATTTTCGTTCGGGATAAGAAGCGTAGTGATCTCAAACCAAACTTCGGTCTCTTTTTTCAACCAGATCAAAGTGTCCAAAACGGGTTGAAGATGAGCCCCGGTTAGCTGAAAATAAAATTGTTCGCTAAAGGCTTTTAAATCCACATTTGCGGCGTCTATATGTTCAAAAACCTCTTTTCGGGCGTCTTTATCGATATAACCGTTAGTCACCATTACGGTTTTGATATTTGCCTGATGCGCAATCTTCGAAATATCTACAACATATTCTCCGAATATAATCGGATCATTATAAGTAAAGGCTATTGAAGGACAATGATTCTTTCGGGCGATGCGCACAACCTCTTCCGGAGATACGTGCAAAGCATGCGATTCATCAAGCCGCGCCTTACTCATCGACCAGTTCTGGCAGAACTTACATCCAAGATTGCAACCCGCGGTTCCGAAACTGAGAATGGTTGTGCCCGGATAAAAATGGTTCAAAGGCTTTTTTTCAATCGGATCCACTGCAAATCCGGTCGGTCGCCCATAAGCGGTAGAGTATAGTTTACCGTCAACATTCTTGCGCACAAAACAAAACCCGGCTTTACCCTCGGGTATATTGCAGTATCTCGGACAAAGCGTACACAAAACCCGATTATTCTCGACGGGCTGCCACCAACGAGCCACCGGAATTGATTGCGTGAAATTCATTTTTCCATCCCAAATTTAACTGTTGTTTTATTGACAGAACTATTATGCAAAAAAAAATCTCTATTTGCAACAATACCTAAAAATGCGCGGAATTGTATCACTTTATCTAAAAAAAATTCAATTTCAATATTTAAGTGTCGATCATTTAAATCAAGGATAGCAAACTATATTACAGGGTTATGAAGGATCGGAACGATATGTCGGATATTATCAACAGGTACGAAGAATTGCTGGAAAACTTACGCACGCGCTTGAGTGTTTTAAATACATCTGTATTTTTATTGGAGGAAACTTTGGAAATATCGGATGAAAAAACAAACGAGTATCTTCATAAAATAAATTCCGAATTGGAACGGATCAGGCAACTTATTATTAATGTCCCCGAAAAAATTAGGAGAAATTAAGCTTTGTTTCCTGAAACAAAAATACAAACCGAACAAAAAGAAGACCCGAAAGCTGAGAAAAAGCTTAACATTCTGGTTATTGAAGATGAACCGGAAGTAAGGGAAAGCTACATCGATATGTTCAATTTTTTAGGTTACCAGGTGGATGTGGCTGAAAACGGAATGACCGGTCTGGAAAAATTAAAGAAAAAGACCTATCACATCGTGTTTACCGATTTGAATATGCCTGTGATGGACGGATTGCAAACCCTGCGTTTGATAAAGAAAAATTATACCGAGACCGAGGTCATCGTAATTACAGGATTTGCTACCATCGAAAACGCCATTAAAGCGATGAAACAGGGAGCGTTTGACTACATTACCAAACCCGTCTCTTTTGAGCATGTTCGTATTGTTTTAAACCGCTGCATCCAGACCATTAACGCCCGCAGAGAAAACAAACAGTTAAGAGACCTTAACGTTAAACTCCGCGAATTAAATGAAATCAAAAATAAATTCATCACCATTACCAATCACGAACTAAGAACACCTCTTGCCGTGTTAAAGGGATATTTCGATTTGATGGAAATGGATATTAACGATGACCGCCCTGAAAACATTAAAGAATACGTCACTGTCATCAGATCTACCATTGATGAAATGACGGAAATGATAGAGAATATGCACGACTTGACCCTGCTTACCAATTATGCCGGTCATCTAAAGAAAGAATCGGTTAAAATCAATAATCTCGTTTTACGCGTTTACAAAAAAATGAAATCTCTGTTCACGTTACGAAAAATTAATTTCGCTTATAAATTAGAACTCGAAGACCCTGTCGTTTTCATTGATCCGCATAAAATGGAAAAAGCGGTAACCGAATTGGTTCAAAACGCTTTAAAGTTTACCAAAGAAGGCGGGAAAGTATTAATCAGAGCAAAACTCGATAAGAGGAAAAATCAGGTTTATCTTTCGGTGGAAGACACGGGAATCGGAATTCCTCACGATAAAATCAATTTGATATTCGAACCGTTTTACGAGGTTCAAAACGAATTGCACCATTTTACATCAAAAACAGAATTCATGGGCGGGGGCATCGGAGTCGGTCTTTCCATGACTAAAGAGATTGTCGAAGCTCATGACGCCGAACTAATCGTCGAAAGCACCCCAGGCAAAGGCAGTATTTTTACAATTATTATGACCGCACAGTCGTAATAGGCAATTAAAAAGCCATTAACTGCTTAAAAATTTTCACTCTCTCTTCGATGTCTTTCGGTTCAATATTTTCCAGCCGCTTAAAACTAAAATCTTCCACGTTAAAAGAAGCCACGGTGCTGCCATAAATAATGGCTCTTTTCAATGTTCGGAAATCCTGCTTGTTAGCCCTGGCAATGTATCCCATAAATCAGCCGGCAAAGCTGTCTCCCGCGCCTGTGGGGTCAACCACTTTTTCCAGGGGAAAAGCCGGAGAAAAAAAGAAATGTCCGTTGTGGTAAAGCATTGCCCCGTGTTCGCCCTTTTTAATGATCACGCTTTTAGGACCCAATTCAGTTATGCGCCGCGCCGCCTTGATCAAATTAAACTCATCGGTTAATTCTTTGGCTTCTTCGTCGTTTAAAACAATAATATCCGTGCGCTTTAATACTTTTCCCAATTCAGAACGTTTTCCGCTAATCCAGAAATTCATTGTATCCAGGGCAACGAGCTTGGGTTTTTTGATTTGATCCAAAACCTCTAATTGCAACTCAGGATCAATATTGGCAAGAAAAACGTATTTGGCTTTTTGATAGTTTTCCGGAATTCTCGGTTGAAAACGTTCAAACACATTAAGGAAAGTGAAGAGAGTTTCCCGTTTGTTCATATCATCATAATAGCGTCCGCCCCAGCGAAAAGTATGTCCGCTTTCCATGTACAATCCGTCAAAATTAACGCCGCGTTTTTTAAGGAACGATATCTTGGAAGCGTCAAAATCAGAACCGACAACGCCGACAACATTGACCGGACAGAACAAACTGGCAGCCGCGCTAAAGTAGAGCGCCGATCCGCCCAGAGAATCATCCACTTTTCCGTAAGGCGTTTCCACGGTATCATAAGCAATGGAACCAACAACAAGCAAACTCATAGCTTTCTTCCTCTTATTTACATGTGATCCGGTGCGGTAACTCCCAACAAGCCCAATCCGTTAGCCAACACAAGACGAGCGGCGTCAATCAGCGCAAGCCGGGCGCGAGATAATTGCAGATCATCGCCGATTACTCTGCATTCGGTGTAAAATTTGTGAAAATATGTCGCCAAATCGTACAAATAGTTAACAAGACGATGCGGCTCGTAATTCAAAGCGGAAGACTCCACAACCTGCGGGAAATGAACAAGATGCTTAATTAAATTGATCTCTTCCGGAGCCTGCAGTAAAGCTAAATCGGCAGCCGCGTTTAAATCGATTTTGCGGGTTTCGGCTAACTTTAAAATACTGCAAATACGGGCATGCGCATATTGAATGTAAAAAACCGGATTCTCTTCCGACTGTTTTTTTGCCAGAGTCAAATCGAAATTCAGATGCGAATTCATGCTGCGCATAAGGAAAAAGTAGCGTGTAACATCCACACCCACTTCATCCATCAGTTCGTCGAGAGTGACAAAATTAGCCTTACGCGTTGACATTTTTACCTTTTCTTCGCCTTCGTAAAGCGTGACAAACTGATGAATTAACACCTTAATACGATCAACATCATAGCCCAACGCTTTTACCGCAGCCAGAACATCGGGATAGGTCGCGATATGATCAGCCCCGAAGATATCAATAATCAAGTCGAAACCGCGTTTGACCTTTTCCACATGATAGGCGATATCCGGAAGCCGATAGGTGGGTTCGCCGCTGCTTTTTACGATAACCCGATCCTGATCAAATCCCAGTTTGGAAGTCAAAAACCACACGGCGCCGTCCCGTTCGGCAATAAGCCCCTTTTCCCTTAACCGCTCGATAACTTCGTCGATCTTGCCCTCGTCATAAAGCGACTTTTCATTGTAAAACACGTCAAATTCAAATCCCAGACGCCTGATTGTGTTTTTAATGCCCGTAAAAATGATTTGCTCGGCGCGATCCTTAAAATAGGCGATATCTGTCTCCGACTTCAGAGAATCTCCTTTTTCCTTAAAAATCGCACGGGCAATATCGATAATGTATTCGCCCTGATAATAATCTTCCGGGAATTCCACGTTTTCTCCGCATAATTCCAGATACCGCAAACGGACCGATTCGCCGAGAATACGCATTTGCCTGCCGGCGTTATTGAAATAGTATTCGCGGGTCACCCTGTAACCGACAGCTTGTAAAAGCCTCGCCAGAGTGTCGCCAAGCACCGCTCCGCGTCCGTGCCCAATGGTCAGCGGTCCGGTCGGGTTCGCGCTTACAAACTCGATTTGCGCCGTTTTGCCTTTACCGACCGCGCTTTGACCGAAACGTTTTTTTTCTTCGAGAATCTTTTTCAATTGGCTGTGAAGATAGGTTTTTGAGGCGAAAAAATTTACAAATCCCGGACCGGCAATTTCGATTTTGGAAATATATCGCTCATCCACCGGAATGAAGGCTTTAAGTTCTTCGGCTATTTGCCGGGGGTTTTTCTTAAGATGTTTGGCGAGTTGTAAAGCGAGAGTCGAAGCGAAATCTCCGAATTTTTCTTCTTTGGGTTTTTCAAGGATAATTTCAATTCCGGAAATTTGGCGGGCGTCTAAAAATCGTTGGAGCTGCTGAATAATATATTCCTGAGTCGTCATACTTCCTCTTCGCTTATTAATTCCATTTTGGCGTCGGCAAACAGTCGTTCAATACCGTAGAACTCTCTGGCTTCGTGATTAAAAATATGTACCACCACGTCAACATAATCGAGCAAAACCCAACGAAAGTATTCATAACCCTCTTTGCTAAACGGTTTTAACCCCTCTTTACCGAGTTCATCTTCAATATGGTCGGTGATGGCTTTTATTTGTAAATTAGATTCTCCAGTCATGATTACGAAATAATCCGCGTAATCTGTTATCTTTTTGATATTCAGTAAAACAATTTGTTTAGCTTTTTTATCCAAAGCTAAATCAACAATCTTTTTTGCAAGTTCGGATGACGTCATTATTCCTTTCCTTTAAAAATACTTAATGTCTTGTAATCCTGCCCGATGATGATCGTAATATCGGCAATAGGATTGGGATTGGAGAAAGATTCGATTTGTTCACTGGGAATTCCCATGATTTTGGCTAAATCCAAGGTTTTTTGTTTGGTTTCATCGGAATTGACCTGATCGATGAGGCGCGTTTTTTTCACGCTGAAATAGGGTTTTCCGTTTCGCAGATAATTGCCTGTGTTAACCACATCATAATTAAACGCCTTTAGCTTATCAGCCAGATATTTGGCGATCCCCTGTTCTCCGCACCCGTTCAGGATTTCGATTTGTGTGGCTTTCACGAAAATTTCGGGTTGGGTTTCATTCGTTGCGGTTTCAACAGGCTCCTCCACGGGAAGCGACGGTTGCTCGACATCTTTTGTGATTTCCGGCTGTGCTTTCGAAAAAAGAGTTAATGCCGGTAATTTTTGCCGGATTTCCGGTACTAAATATTTATAGCCGGCGTAAATTACAAGAACGATAAAACCCAAAATTAAAATATACTTTAACAAAGCAATAAAACGGTTTGGCTCCCTTGGCGCGCGCGCGGGGCGAATTTGACTTGTTTTTCTTCTTTGAACGGTTTGAGTGCTAAGTCTTCTGCGATGTCTCAAGGTGATTTTTTGTCTCCTGAATTATTCATCGGTTTCTACTAATTTAAGGTTTTCTCAAACGTGGGCAAATTTAATGAAAATGCTTATTGAATTCTAATCTTTTTAAATAAAACGACCGAATCCGCGCTAAACGAATCCGGTCAAACTTGTTATAAAAGATGTACGAACGATAATTCATCGGTAAAATTCTGAAAATTGCCCGAAAACAGGGCTGTAACCAAAGGGCGAAGATTGAATTTGCAAAGTTAGTTTGGTGTTCTTTGAAATTTGGTATTGTAACTCCGCCCCGCCGAAAAACTGCGGTTTATTCAGGTAAAACCCTTCTCCGAATGTGTTGTAAGGAGAAGAGACGATTCCTAAATTGGCGCGCATCCACAATTTATCGGAAAACTGGTAGTCAATCGTATTCATGTAGCTGCTCAACATCAAGCCCTGCCCGTAAAGACTACCGTAAGACATGCTTACCGTATGGCGCATCTGTAATTTTTCGGGATTTAAAAATCCCCCTAAAAATGCGCCGCCGGGATTGGAAAGAATCGCCGCCATATTCGGCTTTGTGGGTTGATTTCGGTATTGGGCATACGAACTGCTGACCAACCCAAAATAAAGCAGAATAAATGGAATCAGAATAATTCCGCGTTTCATGAGATTTGCCTCTTGTATCTTTTAACACCTTTTCTTCGAGCTAAAATCCGCTCTTTTAATTTATCAAATACTGCAAATAATATGATACTTCTTTTTAATGAATGCAAATTTATGTGACCCTTTTTTAATATCGCCACGCTCTCATTAATGTGAATTTAACTCCGTAAATTTAAAATAGTTTCCGCCGCCTTTAATTGCTCCGGAGTATTAATACCGCGGGTTTCATCAAAATCGGGCGTTTTTACGGCGTTGACTTTTAATCCCTGATCGATAAAAACGGAAATCACATCCGGCAAATAATATTCTCCTTGCGCGTTGTTGTTATCTATTTTTTTCAATGCGGAAAATAAGGGTTGCGCCCTGAACACGTAAATTCCCACATTAATCTCTTTGATTCTTAATTCTTCTTCGCCGGCGTCCTTGTGTTCAACAATTTTTTCAACGAATCCGGTTTCGTTGCGCACAATTCTGCCGTAACCGGTCGGATCTTCTAACTCCGAAGTCAGCAATGTGGCTGTGGCTTCGCTTTCCTGATGCCGCGAAATCAAATTTTTAAGAGTCTCTTTTGTTAAAAGGGGCACGTCCCCGGATAAAACCAAAACATCGCCTTCATAGCCCTTTAAAAGTGGTTCCGTTATTTGCACGGCGTGACCCGTACCCAGTTGTTCTTCCTGAAGCGCAAATTCAACATCAAGATCGGCGCAGGCTTGTTTGACAAGTTCCGCCTTATGCCCGATAATCAGAATGGTTCTGAAAGAATTGAGGGACTGCGCAAGATCGATTACGTAGTGCACCATCGGACGGTCGTTTATTTTGTGCAATACTTTGGGAAGATCGGACTTCATTCGAGTGCCTTTTCCGGCTGCCAAGATCAGTGTTACAAATTCTTTCACTGCAAAAACCCTTCTCGTTTACTGGTACTTTCTTCAATTGTTTTCGTTTTTATCGGATTTTTAAAATGGTATTGTCGATTAGGCGCGTTGAATTAAAATACACCGCCAGAGCAACCAAGATATCCCCATCGCCCGGACGCGGAGCGCCGAGAGTTTCCGCGTCAACCATTTCGATGTAATCGATCTTTCCTGCGGATTCCCGCTCGATCAGCCGGCGCATTTTTTGTTTGATGGATTCCGGATCATGGTTTCCGCCGGAATACTCCTTTTCCGCCAATTGCAAACTTCGGTAAAGAACCGTCGCCTCTTTTCGCTGCCGTGAATTCAGGTATTTATTTCTTGAACTCATAGCCAAACCGTCGCTTTCGCGCACGATGGGCGCCACAATGATTTTTACGGGGAAGTTTAAGTCTTCGACCATCCTTTTAATGATCACAGCCTGCTGGGCGTCTTTTTGACCAAACACCGCAAAATCGGGTTGCACGATATTAAAAAGTTTAGCGACAACGGTGGTCACTCCGCGAAAATGCGTGGGACGGGAAACGCCGCACATAATTTCGGAAAGATCCTCCGTAATCACATAGGTTTTGTGCAAAGGGCGGTACATCTCTTCGTTGGAAGGATAAAAAACCGCGTCAACGCCTTCCTGTTTGCACAAGCTTTCGTCGCGGGCAAAATCGCGCGGGTATCGTTCAAAATCTTCGTTTGGTCCGAATTGAGTGGGATTGACATAGATACTTACTACCAACCGATCGGCATGTTTTTTGGCTTCCCGAATCAAACGCAAATGACCTTCGTGCAAATAGCCCATGGTGGGAACAAATCCGATGGTTTCGCCGCGGGCGCGAGTCGAGCGAGACCACCGGCGCATCTCTTCGATGGTTTTAATAACTTTCATTTTCCGAAGGGAAATCCTTTTGTTTTACATCGTGCACATATTGAATGAAAGCCTCTAACATTAGCTTACCCAATTCCGCGTATCGGCGGACGAACTTGGGTTTGAATTTTTCGTAAAGACCCAGCATATCGTGGCTCACCAGTACCTGTCCGTCGCAGTATTTACCTGCGCCTATTCCTATGGTCGGAATTCTAAGCATTTCCGAAATTTCACGAGCAAGATCGGCGGGTATTTTTTCCAGAACAATGGAAAAAGCCCCGGCTTTTTCCAGGAGGAGGGCGTCTTCCTTAAGCTGAGCGGCAATCTCCGCATCGCGTCCGCGCACTCCGTATCCGCCGAACTGGTGGATGGATTGCGGCGTAAGTCCCAAATGCCCCATAACGGGAATTCCCAGTTGAACCAGTCGCTCGACAACCGGAATTATCGGTTTACCGCCCTCCAGCTTTACCGCCTCGGCGCCGCCCTCTTGTAAAAAACGCCCCGCATTCCGAACCGCATCCTCGACGCTGATCTGATATGAAAGAAAAGGCATGTCAACAACAAGTAAAGCGCGGTTGACTCCCCGGCGCACTGATTTTACGTAATGAAGCATTTCGCTCATACCAACTGATAAGGTGTTCTCATGACCCGCCATTACCATTCCGCCCGAATCCCCGACCAGAATGATGTCGATGCCGCTTTGATCAAGAATTTCAGCCATTAACGTGTCATAAGCGGTGAGCATGGCAATGGGTTCGCCCTGTTCCTTCATTCGAATAATCAGGGGAACGGTAACCCGTTTTGATTCTTTTTGAATAGACATGACTTTTACTCGATTGCTGTTTTATTTAACTTCACGCCGCAAAATTACAAGATGAAAAAATCAGTAGCAAACATTTTCCGGTTAACAAACCAGTCCGTAAATCACATAAAAATACCCGCAACTTTATTGCCGTCATTAACCGAATCCCGATTCGACAACGCCCGGTTACCGGTTTAAAAATTTTTGTCTTCTAAAATCCGAAAAGCGTCTTTGGCTTTTGCCGCGACTAACTTAACGACGCAATGTTTAAACCGATTTATTGAAACGAGAAGATCCCGGAAATTAAATACTCATGCGCTCTTTTTAAAGGATTCGATGATTCCTCCGCCTAATACCCTTTCACCGTTGTAGAATACGACTGACTGCCCGGGCGTAACCGCTTTTTGCGGTTCGTCAAAAACAACCCGAACACGACCGTCATCCAAAGAATAAACGACTGCCGGAGCAGCGGGCGATTTGTAACGAATTTTAACCTGCCCGCGAACGCCCTCTTTGGCATGAGGAATACTCACAAAATTAACGGATTTGGCGATTAATTCCTTTGAGTAAAGATATTTCTCTTCTCCGATAATTACACGGTTGTTTGCCGGATCGGTTTCGATAACGTACATCGGGCGTCCGAATCCTTTGCCGATTCCCCGGCGCTGCCCAATGGTGAAAAACGGATAACCGCGGTGTTCGCCGACTGTTTCGCCTTCGACCATTACCAGCTTTCCGCCGCGGACTTTTTCTTCCAGACCACTCACCGCCTCAGTCAAAAAACGTCGATAGTTATTATCGGGCACAAAACAGATTTCCATACTTTCTTTTTTTTGAGCGGTCTTTAAACCGTAGCGTTCGGCAATTTCGCGCACTTCGGGTTTTGTTAATTCGCCTAAAGGGAAAAGAGTTCGCGCCAGACTTTCCTGCGTAATTCCCCACAAGGCGTAAGATTGGTCTTTTTCTTTGTACTTACCCTGCCACAGCTCGTAACGACCCGTAGAAGCGTTGTACTTAACCCGCGCGTAATGACCCGTGGCAATGTAATCCGCTCCCAACTCCCGCGCCTTTTGAATGAGGGTCTGCCATTTTATGCGGGTGTTGCACTGTACGCACGGATTGGGAGTACGACCGCTGAGATATTCCGCAATAAAATCATCGACAACGCTCTCGCGGAACTCCCGGCTGAAATTAAGCACATAATGCGGAATACCGATTTTGGCGCAAACCATTCGGGCGTCATTGATCGAATCCAGAGAGCAGCATCCGCTCTCGCGATTAATGTTGCCGCCCACGGATTCGTAGTCCCACAGCTTCATGGTAATTCCGATGCAATTGTAGCCTTGTTCCTTTAACAGCAGCGCCGCAACTGAGCTATCAACTCCGCCGCTCATAGCCACAACCACGGTTATATTTTTATCGGTAGTAGTCAATGACAAACTCCCGATTTGAATTTGGGCAATTTTTTCAGAATAATAATTTCGCTACCTTTATCCGTAATATTATACCGCATTTCATCTACCAATTGTTCTACTAAAAACAGACCTCTGCCGCTGACTTCACAAATATTTTCAGGAGACAGAGGATTTTTTATCTTTTTCGGATCAAAGCCCGCGCCTTCGTCCCGAACGGATACTTGCAGGCATTTTTCCAGCACCCGAAACGTTATCTTAATCTTTTTGCTTTGATCTCCCTTATTCCCGTGGTGCAAAGCATTATTAAACAGTTCCGTCACAACAATGGACAAATCATCGCGAATGGTCTCCTCAAAATGTAATTCGGAGGCAATTTGCGATGTAATCCGTTCAATTGTCTCCAGATATTTTATGTGACTCGGAAATGTAACGGTATATTCCCCGTTTTTCAAAAATGCCATGCGCACTCTCCGTTTAATTTGATCAATTTAGATACGTCAATTACTGATGTCAAAAGAAATTAATCGGGTACTTTACACCAAAAGGAGATTTTTAGTATTATACGGCGGAAAGACTTATATTTTGAAAGTTACATTACCGATTTTGAAGAGGGTAAAATGGGAAATCGTTTAAACGCGCATGCGCCATGGATAATT
>JAJRSN010000315.1 GCA_024278715.1 Calditrichota bacterium | reverse complement strand
TCATTCTTGCCGATGAAGAGGTTAGCATTAAACAAACGAGCAATATGTTCTGGAATCTTAGCTTACTCAATATTTTCAAAGACAAATCTCCGAAATATTATTATGAGACGATGGATAAAATTCTCAAAATGTTCAACAAACGCCTAAATCAACCGGCGGCTTTTAACGATGAGGAAGTCGATATTTTAATTTCTGCCTGTAAAAATATTCTGGATCCCAGAATCGCGGAAACCGCCCTGTTGGTTGCTTTTGAACTGGCTTACGCAACCGGATTGAACGACAGCGAAAAAGCGTTTATCGAACGCTTTATTCAGGGTATGGAAATTGATCATAGCGTGGCTGAAAAAATCGCCCGCGTGGTGCCGATTAAATTTAGGGTATGAACACGCGCTAATACCTTAAATGAAATTTCACATTTGGTTATTGGGATTGAAAATCACCGCGACGACAATCCGCATTCAGCCGCAAGTTAAATTCATAGAAATACCGACAAGAGGCAGCATCAACAACTTTTCAAACGATTCAGCGATTTTTCACATTTCAAAGAAATTTATTCCATTCCGACTACGCCAAAAACCCGACCCTTTAAATTCCGGGACAGGCTTTCTTAATCATAAAGGGGGGGGGTAAAAGAGATTAACCCAAATACTGACTTAATACCTCGCTGCGGGAATTTTTGCGAAGTTTATTTAACGCCTTTTCCTTTATTTGTCTTACCCGTTCTCTGGTCAGTCTAAATTCCATGCCGACCTCTTCAAGCGTTTTAGCTTTATTACCGTCCAGACCAAAATACAATTTCAATATTTTGGATTCACGGCTTGTCAAACCTTCCAGCATGTGTTTGACTTCATCTCTCAAAGATTCGTCAATCAATTTGGAATCCGGTCTCAGTTCATCTTCATCCTGAATAATATCGATCAGACGGCTATTACTGTTAGAAATTATCGGAGAATCAATAGACGCCACGCGGGAAGCTTTTCTAATGGTATTGGAAATTTCATCCGAATTCATTTCAAGCATGTTTCCTATTTCTTCATTGGTTGGTGAGCGTTCAAATTCTTGCTCGAGCTTACTATATACTTTACTGATTTTGGTAAGCGTACTAACACGATTAAGGGGCAGACGGATCATACGCGTCTTTTCGGCGATTGCCTGCAAAATGGCTTGTCTTATCCACCAGACCGCATACGAAATAAATTTGAATCCGCGCGTTTCGTCAAAACGGTAGGCGGCTTTTATTAAGCCCAGGTTTCCCTCGTTTATTAAATCTTCTAAAGATAAGCCGTGGTTTTGATACGATTTTGCCACGCTTACGACAAAGCGTAAATTAGCGCTTACTAATTTTTTTAACGCTTTTTGATCATTTTGTTTGATCCGTTTGGCAAGTTCAATTTCCTCTTCGGGTGAAAGTAATTTAACCTCGCCAATTTCTCTGTAATAGCTTTCTAAGGACTGTTTTTTATTCAAAATTAAATTAACCTCTTCTTTCGTTTTTAATTTATTTATTATTTGTTACATCTTATACGTCAATTGTTTTAATTTGATCATAATTATTTGATAAAAATTCTGACTCTATACGAAAAAAATTTAAAGAATATCATTTCTTTTCAAGAATTTCAGGAACTCCCCGTTTACCAACTACTCCGAGCACTGTCATTGATGTGTTTTGCCCGCAGTTTCGTTATCTTAACCTCATCCGGTTTAAATTCTTTAAGCGTAGAATATCTCTGCGAACTCGAATGTAAATTTAATTCATAAGTGCAAAGCTTCGGTCTGAAATTAAATATATCGGCAAATTTGATTACCGTTAATAAAAACAACCGAAAAACGCTTGTGGGAAGTTATCTCCCATCGGCACTATACAAAGATACACAATATATACGCAAATCAAAGAAAAAAATGAATTAAAATGAATTTTATCTGTTAAAACGCCGAAGATTTTCAGTTATCTTGAAAAAACAGCCCAAAAAGTAATCTTAAGCCGGCACAAAACTTCACGCAATTCTTAAACGACAGAAGATTGAACATTCCCGCTATGTCAATCGAAAGTCAAAACAGCACAGGTCGAAGTGCGAGATGCAGCTCATCCGTCCTAATGACGCGGTTATGTTATTTCTTTGAATAACGCCCAGGTTCATTGAAAAAGGTAATGTCTGCATATCCGCAATGTACTTTTGCCGAATGTAATACGCCTTCGGGAATGTAATAGCGGTCGCCCTTGGTGTATGTTTTTGTTTTACCGTCTATGGTCAAATCTATTTTACCCTCTAATACAATACCGAACTGGGCACCATGGGAATGTTCGGGTACAACTGCATCTGTCTCAAACTCCATGAACACTATTTGATGGGTGTCCGATTGAGAAAGATACGCCTTTACCCCGTCAAACGGAACATTTGCCTTAGGAAGATTTCTGATTGGTTCGGGAAATATCTCTGGCATATCAGCACCTTTCTTTGTTGTTGATTACCGATGGAATATAACCTTTAAACCTCGCAGTTAGTAAAACAATTGAAAAAAAACGGATACCCGATTTAGCCCTACACCGTGGTTAAGGGTAACCCTTTTTACGGGATGTACCCATGCTCCAAATTCAATAAGGAATTCCGGTCGTCGAACTGTCTGTTCCAGCGCTGATCTATGGAATAGATAAGCCCTATCTGAAAACGCGTTTCGCTTTTACCGTACAAAGTTTTAAGAT
>JAJRSN010000314.1 GCA_024278715.1 Calditrichota bacterium | reverse complement strand
CGATAAAAACATCCAAAACTGTCGTCTTTCCGCCAAAACCCATGGGACCTATTTCCAATTTGTTCAAATCGTTTAAAAGTTCCGCTTCCAATTCCGCCAATTCTTTATTCCCACTTCGCTGTCCCATCTTTCTGAAAAATTACTCTTTGGAAAGCGCGTACGAAGTGTCTCTTCCTCCGCCGATACCCACGCCGATGGTGCCCGGCGCGCATCCGAGACCCTGAGCGTTCTTCACGGCGTCAATAATAACTTTTCGAACGCCTTTTAAATCCCGTCCCGCATTCAACGGCGGATAGGGCAGTTTGTATTGGGCGCCTACGTTTTCGCTGCCGCCGCCCTTTAAAAGCAAACGAATACGCACCTCATCTTTGTCCCACTGATGGAAATGAATGTAAGGCGCATTAATTCCCAAATTATTTCCGGAATTCTTACCGGTTACGGGATCAACCGCATTGGGTCTTAAATATTGGCGATTGGTTGCTTCGACGGCTGCCCATTCGATCGCCTGACGGAAATCTTTTTCAAGACCGCGCTCCGGATAATCAATGTAAAACACAAGCGATCCGGTGTCCTGACACATAGGCGTGCTTTGTTTTCTTGCCATTTTAACATTTTCAAGGATTGTGGAAAGAACGTTTTTGGCTGGCGTGTTTTCATCTTCTTTGTCATACGCCTTTCTTAACACTTGCTCGACATCGGGAGGCAAATCGGTGGCTGCCCGGCGAATCAATTCTAAAACAGACTCCTTTAACTCCATATTATTTCTCCTGTCTTTTTATTGATCACTTTTTCAAGCCTACTTTAATTGATAAAATTTACGAAATTATCATACAAAGACAAATACGTGATGTGTGACGAGTAACTTAGGAAGAGGTTTAGTGGTTTAGTTGTTTAGAAGTTAAGGTGTTTAGAGGTTTAATTGAGAACAGAAAATGGTTATCAGAAGGCAGAATGCAGAAAGCCGTGAGTAAAAAGTGACGCGTGACGAGTAAAATAGGCGCGATGTGTTCCAAATAACCGTTTTTCTTGAGCGCCAAAAAAACAGAACCAATTTTTTTTGCGTTCTTTGCGCATCCTTGGCGAACTTCGCGGTTAATTTTTTTATTCCATGTAAAAAGTTGCTTTGTGAAATAGTAACAATTTGTCAAACTAAAAATCGTAAATCCGAAATTCGAATCTCGAAATCCGAAACAAATTCGAATGACCAAATGACGAAAATTCAAAACGAAAGTGACAAGTAACGAGTAACCAGTTACAAGGACGTGACTAGTAGTTTGGAGAGGCACGCTTAACCCTTATACTCTTAACGCTTAACGAATTAGCGACAAAGTAACGCGTGACGCGTGACAAGTAACAAAGCAGACGTAGGAGAAAATCGTGAATCGTAATTCGACCGTCTTTGCCGGTCAACAACACGCAAAAACTCAAACATCTCCGGTTAAAAAGTGGTCCGGTATTTTCAGAAACACAAAACCGTCTTTTTCGTAAACGGCGTAGGTTGGAATTTTAAGAATTGGGTTATTGCTGAATGCTCCGTCTTTAAGATTAAAACGCCAGCCGTGGTAAAGGCAAACCGCCTGCTCGTTTTGCGCAAAGCCGTCGCTGAGGAGAGCGCCCTGATGCGGGCAGGAATTCCGCAAAGCAAAAAGTTCGCCTTTGTATCTGAAAACAACGATTTTTTTGCCATCAATAACTACAGGGAAACCTTTGCCTTCTTCAATCCGGCTGCTTTTGGCTATTTGTTTTTCCGTGAAACTCACAGAAGAATTTCCTCGCCGAGCCGGAAACCTTTTTCCGTCTGCGCCGCTTTGCCCGCGGCGCGGAACGGATCGTGCTCAAAAACCAAAATCCAGTTTTCTTCGACCGCCCGCGGCAGCAGACGCTTTTTTTCCTGCAAGGTGATCAACGGATTGTTGTCGTAAGCCATGATGTAAGGCAGCGGAATGTGGGAAGCGGTCGGAATCAGATCGGCGCAATACAAAAGCGTAGTTTTCCCGTCGGAGATTTTGGGCAGTTGCATGCCCTGGGTGTGTCCGTACATTACCAGCACCTCGACGCCGGGCAAAAGCTCCTTTGGACCGTCAAGCTCCACCAATTGACCGGCTTCTTTGAGAGGCATGAAATTTTCCTGCATAAAGCTGGCGCGGTCTTTTTCGCTGGGATTGGTTGCCCAATGCCATTGCTCTCCCTGAACATAGTATTTTGCGTTGGGAAAGGTCGGTTTTAATTCCCCGTTGTCAATAAAAGTCGCGCCTCCCGCATGGTCAAAATGCAGATGGGTAATAATCACATCGGTCACCTGATCAAAAGTTATTCCGTGCCGGGCAAGACCCTGCTCCAAACTGTCTTCGGAATGATCGATGTTGTAAATTTTGCGCAGTTTTTCGTTCATTTTGGTTCCCACGCCCGTGTCAACAATAATTAGCCGGTCGGAACTTTTAACGATCAAAGTCCGGAGAGCCAGTTGAATGCGGTTAAATTCATCGGCGGGATTGGTTTTGTTCCATAATGTTTTGGGAACTACGCCGAACATGGCTCCGCCGTCCAGACTAACAAATCCCGTTTGTACGGTAAAAACTTCATAAGACCCAATTTGCATTTTGAACTCCCGTCTTGTTTAATATTTCAAATGTCGGTCAAACCATGATTCGGTTAAATCTTTTGCGATGTTATAGGCTTCGGTTCCTATTTCAAAAGGATGCTTAATTCCAAAGGTGTGATCTGTCTCTTCGATAATTTCCAGCCTTTTGGAAGCTGCGCCGCAATTCTCGGAGAGCAGCCTGCTTTCTTCCGGCGAAACGCTTTTATCGGCGCTTCCGTGAATAAACAGCGTGGGCGGCTCCAGCTCTTTAACCTGTTCGTAAAGATTAAACAGATCTTTGTTTTTTTGCAAATCATCCCAATAAGTACGGTTAATGCGCATGATTTGACGGGTGCGTTTATTTTCTATTTCGATATAGCCAAGCTCGTTCCACTGTTCGATTTGCTCGGGGGAAAAGCGGAACAAATTTCCCACAGAAGCCCAGGTAACAACCGCTCCTATTTCTTCGGGATATTTCAAAGCCGTAAGCAGCGCGACAGCCCCGCCGCGGCTGTGTCCCAGAATGCCGATTCGTTCGGGGTCGATGACCTGCTTCCCGATTTTTCCTTTTAGAATGGCTTCCATTATTTTTCGGACATCATCCAGTTCATGAGAAATGGTGTTTTCGGCAAAACGGTCTAATGCCGTAAAGTTTTTCCCGTCCGCTCCGATTCCGTTGCGGGAAAAATTCAGGGCAAGGGTAACGTAATCGCTGCGGGCTAAAGAAGTTGCCAGATCAGGGAAAAAGCCCCAGTCTTTAAAACCCTTAAATCCGTGAAGCAAAATAATAACCGGAGCGCGTGAAGTGCCTTCGCTGTATCGAAGATCGAAATTAACAGGTTCTCCGGAATCATTCCTAAGCGATAAGGTTTGGCGGATCATTGAAAATCTCCAGATTCAAAAATATTCTTCTTTTGAAAAACAGGTAATCTGTTAACTTGAACAGAAAACAGTATTCATTGCATTTATAATAAATGAAATTTCGGTTAAAAAGCGAATTTAAAATCAGAGATATACAGTTAAAACAGCGGGAAGAAATGTAAAACATGTTCCTAAAATTGTTTGACCAACCTTGATATTTTTATTATTTGCTCAGAGCCGAGCCGAGAAAAAGACGGCATTTTACCTTTTCCATTTTGGAGAAGTTGTTGAATTTGCGCTTCCGAAAGACGAGTATCGCGTACGGGCGGATACTTATCTTTTCCTTCTCCCGTTGCGCCATGACAAGTCGCACAATTTTTCGAATATAAAATTATTGCCTCCCGATTCGGAGATTGAAAATGATTGTTACCGGTGTGCTGCGGCATATTCCCAAAAGGATCCGTG
>JAJRSN010000313.1 GCA_024278715.1 Calditrichota bacterium | reverse complement strand
ATTCCGCAGCAAAATAAATCCTAATATCATGCCCAAAGCAATTAATCCGTAAGTGATGATCCGCTGCCAAAAATCAAAACCCAACTGATCGATAAATTTGGGCTCCTGTTCCGGAGCCACCTTATTGACCAATTGCATGTTCTGAACCTCGATTACATCGCCGCGATCTTCGGAATAACCGACTGCGCTTTTAACAAGTGCCGAAATCTGATTTAATTCCTCTTCGCTTCGCGGAACATAAACCATTTGTACCGAACCGTCGTCGCCCTTTTTTTGAACGTATTTCCCGTTAACCAAAACCGCTACCGTTAACCGCTTGATATTTCCCGAATTGGAAATGTAGCGTTCGATGGTTTTGCTCAATTCGTAATTGGAAGTGACTTTTTTAACCACGTAATTCGAAGAGTCGTCTCCGCTGTTTGACGATTCGGTATATTGCTCCTGACTGAGTAAAACCTTATTGTCAGGATCGTACTCTTCCCGCGTCCGTTCAATCTGATCGAAATCCAGCTCGGCGGTCACTTTTACCACAGCGTTATTTGCTCCCACCACGCCGCCGACAATGGATTTCACCTTTTCCTGCATTGCTTTTTCAATGGCGCGCTGCATCTGGTATTGCGAGCTGACATTGCTCAATATTTCATTATCTTTCTCTCCCTCCAACAATACATCCCCGCGGGAATCCATTACCACAACATTATCCGCTTCAATTCCGTCCACGCTGTTGGCTACCAAGGCGGCAATCCCTTTTAATTGCATCGATGAGAGCTCGGCGCCGGGTTTTAAATTCAATACCACCGATGCGCTGCCCTTTTTTTCCTCCTCGAACAGACGGTTTTCCGGAATCACCAGATGAACGCGGGAACTATGGATTTCCTCGAACTGATTGATCGTGCGCATCAGCTCGCCTTCCAAAGCCCGCTTCATGTTCAAACGCTGCATAAAAGTGGTCATGCCCATTTTGTTATTTTCGAATAACTCGTAACCGGTAATAGTGTCTTTCAGATAACCTGCCTGGGCGTATTTTAACCGGAGTTCCGCCACAGATTCTTTCGGCACGTAAATGCTTTTACCGCCCTCGTCCAAACGGTAAGGAATTTTCGATTCTCTCAAATCGCTAACAATGGAACTTGCGGATGACGAATTCAGATTGGCAAAAAGAAGATCGTATTCGGTGCGGTTTGCCCATAAAATCATAACAACTAAAGCGGAAATAAAAACAATAAATACCGCGCTGATCACCATTTTTTGTTTGAGTGTGTATTGTTGAAAAATCTGCCACAGTTTTCCTGCAACCTGGTTCATCCTGAACCCCCTTTAATTATCCTAAATTATACCTGCATCCTCTGTAATTCCTGATAGGATTCAAGTAGTTTGTTGCGGATCTCAATCATTAATTGAAAACTCAGTTTGGCTTCTTCTAAGGTTGCCATGGCTTGATGCAGATTTTGTGAGCGTCCCTGAATAATATCCGTAACTTCCTGAGCCGCGGTTTTTTGAGAATCATTGACCGCCTTGATAAAATCGCCGATCGTATCTCCGAAATCTTTGGTATCGCCGGTTTCTTTTTTCTCGAGACTTTTGGTAACGGAAGATTTACTGCCCCCTTGCAGCTCACGGATATTGACGCTCTGCAATTGATTGATCTTTGACATGCTTCCTCCTTGATTACCCTTTAACGTCCAGTAAAATTCCCGACCGCACTTGATGAACTTTAGAACGCCCGTAAAAATTGAACATGGAGTCCTGATCAAAAAGCATCTTAAGGGTTTCTCTTTCCTGCGCGCTTAAAATATCCTGCGAAGACGGAGCCTTGCTCTTTTTGATCTTAACAAACCCCGATAAGTTTGCCGCTTTTTCCGTTTTGGGCGTGCTTTTAATTTTTTGAATACCGGGACTGATTTTTTGATAGGCTTGCTCGGCGCTTTTTAAGGGTAACGATTTTGACGAAATCTGCATAATTCCACCTAAATGTTTAGTGCGTTTTTAGCCATCTTTTTCGCGGCATCCAGAACGGTTACATTTGCTTCGTAAGTCCGCGACGTGGAAATCAAATCAACCATCTCTTCCACAACGTTTACGTTGGGCATCCGCACGTAACCGTTTTCGTCAGCCCTCGGATGACCGGGATTGTACACCAGTTTCTCGCCTTTAACCTCAACCACCTTCGTTTCAATGGGATCGCTGATCTTTGTCTTGATGGGTCCGTCCGTTTCAATCATGGAAGGCAAATGATCTTTGCTGCTTTTGCGCAATTTCATTGAGAGCTGATTTAGAAAATCCGTTCGGCGCGGAAACCTGCCTCTTTCCTGAATTACCATTTTTTTGTGGTAAATCTTTCCGTTTTCATCAGGCGCCCGTTCGGCGTTGGCGATGTTCTCGGAAATAACATCCATCTTTTTAACCTGATTGTTCAACCCGGAAAGAGTCCAGCGAATTGCCGTGAATATTCCGTTAACACCCATGATAACCTTCCTTAATAATCTTTACCGGTGATACTCATGCTTAACGCGCGGTAAACACGCGCCAGAGTTTTTGAAGCAAACTCAAAACGAATCTGATTTTCCGCCAATGCGCCCATCTCTCTTGTCACATCAACTTCCGAATTTCCGGACGCGCTCCCCGCTTTGCTCTCAACCGACTTCGGCTGCCCGATATGACGCGGATCCGCCGTTCTTAAACTCTCTGCCATTCGGGTTTTAAGAACCGACGAAAAATCCGTATTCATCGGTTTGTATTCGGGATTGTTGGCGTTGGCAATGTTCTTTGCAATCGCCTCATGCTGTTTGGTGTAAACATCCAAAGACTTTTTCAGCAATTGCACATTCTCAAGCTCAAACAACTTCATTTTTCACCTCCGGCTTTCTTTAATACAAGCAATATGCCACTTTTTTTTAAAGAGAGCGGATTGTTTAAAAGCGGGAATTTTTTTACTTAAATTATCAATATTTACAGATACTTAAGCGGAATCGAAATTTATTAAAAAATATGTCTCGGTTTTCTCAGGAAAAAATTTGTAAGGAAAATATTTCCTTTATCAATATTAAAACTTTCCCCTTGATATTTTCAAAAACAAAAAGTCGGCGGAATATGAAAAAAATTTAAGATAAGCGGAGGCTTTGCCGGGTATTAAATAAGATGAGAATAAAAATAATTACTTTTGATTCGGGCGGGCGGATTTAAATTTAAGGGATTCCGATTTTTTGACCGGGGATTT
>JAJRSN010000312.1 GCA_024278715.1 Calditrichota bacterium | reverse complement strand
CGCCAAGATTAAAATTCGCTTCGGGAAAATTCGGTTTGATTTCAAGAGCTCTCTGCAAAATATCCTTCGCTTTGGAGTATTCGCTCAAAAGCGTGTGCGCCACTCCAAGATCGTTAAGCAGGTCGGGAAATTCAAAACCCATATTCAGGGCTTCGGTTAAAACTTCTTTAGCCGACTTATAATCTCTTATCTTTAAATGACAGGCGGCTAATTTTCGACGAGCTTTTACAAAATCCGGTTTATTTTCGATGCAAATTTTAAAATGCTTTTTCGCTTCGTTAATAAAATGATAGGAAAGCAGAATGCGACCGAAACGGTAATGGTACTGATATTGATTTACATTCTTAAGCCTTTCTTCGATGGCAAAAAGGGCTTCAATTTCATCCTTCATCTGATTGTGGACTTTTAAGGCAGCCTGATTCCAGAATATTTCGTCATTTAAGATATATTCGGAAGGCAAAGCCGAAGTCTTACGGTATAAGAAATTGCCTTCTTCTTCCGTGACTTCGGAAATCACAAAAGTCTGCTGATCATCCAGACCGGTACTTATTAAAAACCGGTGATTCTCAAGACTTATTTCTTCCTTTAAATGAGGATTTCTCAAAAATGGGCTCTCCTGCCTGCAAAATCTCTTCTCAATTTAAAACATCCTGTGTTTTTATTCAATAATTTTAAATTCGATTTGCCTTCACTTTGCTCTATTGCGCCCGCGTAATCTGCGATTAAAATTTATTTACTCGGCAAGATCATTAAATTATCGTTAACCGAACAAAATTCTTTAGAAAGTATGGCGCTTAACCTTTATCGAAAAACAGGCTCCGCCGCATCCGCTTTACAGATCAAAGTACATGTCATATTCCACGGGATTAGGCCAGTTAGAAACCTGATTGAATTCGTCGCTTTTTATTTTAATCCAATGTTCAATCAGTTCAATGTCAAAAACGCCGTCTCTTAACAAAAACCGATAATCGTTTTGGAGCGCTTCCAAAGCCGCGTTCAAACTAAACGGCAAGTAGCGCATTTCGATTTTCGGATCAAAGTCGTCCGCCTCGTAGGGACCAAAGCCTTCTTTTATGGGATCTATTTTGTTGATAACCCCGTCGATTCCCGCCATTACTATCGCCGTCAGAGCAAGATAAGGATTTGCCATGGCATCCGGCGGGCGGTATTCGAAACGGGTTTGCTGCGGATTTTTAACATATCGCGGAATCCGCACGCAGGAAGCGCGGTTCGCCTGACCAAAGTTAATAGCCGTCGGAGCCTCAACGCCCGGCACAAGGCGCTTATATGAATTTGTAGTAGGATTTGTAAATGCGCACAGCGCGGAAGCGTGTTTAAGAACGCCTCCGATATAATATAAAGCTGTTTGATTTAAATTTGCATATCCTCCCTTTTGATAGAAAACGTTCGCATCTTTTTCGTCAACCAGATAATGATGCACGTGCAAACCCGATCCCGCCTGCTTGTAAATTGGTTTGGGCATAAAAGTTAAACGTAATTCTTTTTGAGCCGCCAAATTGTGCAGAATATATTTTGTTAAAATAATATTATCCGCGCTTGGTAAAATGGGATTAAAAAATGTTTCGATTTCTTGCTGCCCGCAGTTTCCCACTTCGTGATGATGATATTTCACAGGGATTCCCGCTTTAAGCAAAAAGCGAGTTGCTTCGTCTCTGAAATCGTCGTAAAGGTCCAACGGATTGGCAATATGGTAACCATTTTGACGGAAATTTTCATCACACCCTATTTGAATAAAGGCATCGTGAGCGGTTGCCTTGTAATGAACGTCTTTTAAAATGTAAAATTCAAATTCTGGTCCCCACATAGAGCGTTTTGCGATACCATACTTTTCCAAAAGACCTTCCGACTTTTGCGCCATGTTTCGCAGATCGTAGCGATAAGGTGTATTTTGAGCATCTGTATTGAAAACTTTTGTAAAACAGCTTAAGGTAACGGCTTCGCGGAAAGGATCGATCATGCAGGTTTCCAGATCGGGTTTCATAATCATGTCGCTGTTTTCAACGCGTTTGAATCCGTAACTGGAACCGTCGAAGCCAACGCCGTCGGATAAAAGAGTTTCGAGAATTTGTTCCGAAAAGGGCAATGATAAATGGTGCAATC
The DNA here is from genome assembly GCA_024278715.1 of Calditrichota bacterium. Lineage (GTDB taxonomy): Bacteria > Calditrichota > Calditrichia > Calditrichales > Calditrichaceae > Caldithrix. The sequence continues at coordinate 3,605 of JAJRSN010000312.1, read as the reverse complement.
GCCCGTTTAAATCACAAACTTTCAAATCAATAAATTCAATTTTTTTACCTTCGCTTAGTTTTTCAATATCAACCTTTACCCTGTTCATTGGTATTCCCTTTCTTAATCTGTTTACACGTCCGCTTCATCGACAACACCACCCTGAAGAGCGATTCAGAATAGCCGAAGGTTCCTCTTTAAGAACCGCCTTCGAAGTTGGTGAAAAAAGTATCTAAATATATTAAATCTAACAATAAAATCATAATCGCAGATTAACCAGATTGCGCTGATTGTAAGGCAGAAAAACGGTTCTAATGCACGAAATAGAAATATTGGGTAATAATATTTTAGATAATTTTGCATTTTGATCAAAATTTTTCGGAAGAAAATCTTACATGAATAACAGTTCATTTACTATGATCGAGTCCGTTCTAAAAACCGTGTTCTGACATTTCGAACGTAGAGAGAAATCTTATATCTCAAATAAAAACAAAAGAATTCCCGTCGCTGTGCTACTCTTGACATCTCGGCAAAACATGAGCTAACCCATATTTTTTGACCATTATTTTACCTAGTCCGATCACATAAAAATCAAATGCCACTAATTTTAATATTCCGCGGTAAAGCCGTGGTCGGACGCCTCGAAATGAGGATTACAGAACTTTTCCGAGCAGACAAATAATTATTTTCCGGACTTAATTTTAGTAATCGGAGATAATAAAAAAATAAGTCTCTTTTTGTGGTCAGAAGTCGTGATAATTTTGAAAAATGTTATCGAGTTGCTAAAAAGATTAACGAATAAAATCGGCAGCAGCGGGAAAAGTCTGTGTAATTAGGTCAGTGTTTATCAAGCCCCTAAAGGGGCTTCCAAAGGTCGTAAACGACCTGTCCGCTTCTACGCTCCTACCATTGACATCTCAGCAAAAAATGAGCTAACTCATATTTTTTTGACCATTCTTTTACCTCATCCGATCACATAAAAATCAATGTCACTAATTTTAATATTCCATGCTAAAGCCATGGTCGGATGCTTCGAAATGACAATGACAGACCTTTTTAGTGCTGATACTTGATTGTTTTTTAAACTTAATTTTTTAATGAGTTATTCGGGATAATTAAGAGGGGAATTTTCACAAGCGCACTTTTTTCACCGCTGACCGAGATGCCAAGGTCATTTTTCACAAAACGGCAAAAAGTAAAATGACAGGTATTCTGATTGATTTGGAACTTATTACCCGCCTTGTAGTAATGCAGGAGAGATTTTCTTGCAAATTCGTTAATCTTAAAATAAAGATATTTGATTTGACGAAATTTGCGGTTAAATTTTATCGTTATGTATTACAGTTAGTATTCATAGAAAGAGTCAATTATTATAATGGAAAAATTTTCATATACCCATCACGCCCATCCGCAATATATCGAATCTCTATATAAGGATTTTTTATCCGATCCGCAATCCGTGGATGAGAGCTGGCGCAAGTTCTTCGAAGGATTTGATTTTGCCCGCGCTATGGGCGGCAAAGAGGATATGGATTCGGAGCATCTGCAGAAAGAGTTTAAAGTGCTCGCTCTAATTCACGGTTACCGTACCCGCGGGCATCTGTTTACGCAGACTAATCCCGTGCGGACACGCCGTCAGTATTCTCCGACTTTAAATCTGCAAAATTTCGGTTTGAGCGAAAAAGACCTGGATACGGTATTTCAGGCGGGAAGCGAAATAGGCATCGGTTCAGCCTCTCTTCGCGAAATTGTGAATCATCTTAAACAAACCTACTGCCGGTCGATTGGGGTGGAATTTATGTACATTCGGCATCCCGCGCGAATTTCATGGTTAAAAAACAAAATGGAGTCCACTCGAAACACTCCCGATTTTTCTATCGAAGAAAAACGTCATATCCTTCAAAAATTAAATCAGGCGGTGATTTTTGAGAACTTTCTGCATACCAAATACGTCGGGCAGAAACGATTTTCCTTACAGGGCGGCGAGACCCTTATTCCCGGCTTGGACGCCATCATTCAAAAAGGCGCCGACATGGGAATTTCGGAATTTGTAATAGGAATGCCCCACCGCGGCAGGCTCAACGTTCTCGCCAATATCCTTAATAAATCTTACGAAGAAATCTTTTCCGAATTCGAAGGCGATGTTTATGCCGATTCGGTGTTCAGCGGAGATGTGAAATATCATCTGGGTTACAGCGGCGAAATTGTGACCCGTAACGGGCATCAGGTCGCTTTACACCTTGCGCCCAATCCATCCCATTTAGAAGCGGTAGATCCGGTGGCGGAAGGCATCGCCAAAGCAAGGGCAGATCGGAAATACGACGGCGATTACATAAAAATAGCGCCCGTTTTAATTCACGGTGACGCCGCCATTGCCGGACAGGGCGTGGTTTACGAAGTTATTCAAATGTCTCAACTGCCCGCCTACCATACCGGCGGAACGATTCATCTGGTAATAAACAACCAGCTGGGATTTACGACCAATTATCTGGAAGCGCGTTCCGGCACCTATTGCACCGATGTGGCTAAGGTGACGTTGTCGCCCGTTTTTCACGTAAACGCAGATGATGTGGAAGAAGTGGTTTACGCAATCCTATTAGCCATGGAATATCGTCAAACTTTCCATACCGACGTTTTCATCGATTTGCTAGGCTACCGCAAATACGGACACAACGAAGGCGACGAACCCCGTTTTACCCAGCCGAAACTTTACAAAATCATTGCCGACCATCCCGATCCAAGAAAAATTTACAACCAAAAACTTTTGCAGATCGGCGCGGTGGAACGCGGGCTGGCAGAGGAAATGGAAAAGCAATTTCGTGAAATACTGCAAAAACAAATGGATGAGGTTAAAGGAAGAAAAGCGGCTCCAAACCCTGTTAACAAAAAGGAATCCCTCAGTCAAAATCGACGCGCCCCGTTCGATTACGAAAGCCTTTTTCCGACAGCCGTAAAAAAGAAAAAACTTCTGGATTTGGGAGAGAAAATTTTTACCATCCCCGAAGAGGTAAAGATATTTGGAAAACTTCGAAGAATTTACAAACATCAACGGGATAAATTTTTAAAGCAACAAATTGCAGATTGGTCCATCGGCGAATTTCTTGCTTATGCCGCCCTTTTGGACGAAGGCGTTCCCATTCGCCTGTGCGGGCAGGATTCCAGACGGGGCACCTTTTCTAATCGCCATGCCGTCTTGTTGAATGAAGAAACCGAAGAAGAATACATTCCTCTGAAAAAGGCGGAAACAGAAACGGGCAAATTCCGGATTTACAATTCGTTACTTTCCGAATACGCCGCGTTGGGTTTTGAGTACGGCTATGCTTTCGCCACTTCCCATGGTTTGACGGTTTGGGAAGCCCAGTTTGGCGATTTTGCCAACGGCGCTCAGATTATCATCGATCAATTCATCGCGGTCGCGGAATCGAGATGGGAATGGATGAACGGAATCGTTCTGTATTTGCCCCACGGCTACGAAGGACAGGGTCCGGAACCCTCTTCGGCGCGAATCGAACGATTTTTGACTTTATGCGCCCGTAATAACATGACGCTCGCCAACTGCACGACCCCGGCAAATTTTTTCCATTTATTGCGCCGCCATATTAAAATGCCGTTCCGCGCGCCTCTTG
>JAJRSN010000311.1 GCA_024278715.1 Calditrichota bacterium | reverse complement strand
TGTGTCCTTAGGAAGATAGATCGAAGTAAATAACCGTTTGCCGTCGCGCATGGGAATGTAAACTTCCTTTTTCAGGTAATGCTCTTTAACGACAAAAGGCTCTTCCTGACAGAAAGCAGACTGGTAGAAAAGAAACGAGAGCAAAAATACGATAATTAAACGCATGACGATCCTTTCCGGGAAAATTAATTCAAAAAATTTATTGCCGTTTCAATAAAATTCGTTTGGCTATTGTTCCAGGAACGCTCGGGGAATTAATTTTGCGAAAAACGCGGACTTAGCGGGCGGCTGCGCGCGTGTTCGAGAACAGCGTAATCTTCATCTCCGCAAAACAAAATTCCGGCGCCCGAACTTTCGCCTTCTTTTTATTGATCGGTACAAAGATAAAATACAATCAAATAGATCGCAATAAACAGGACCGCAGATTAACCTGATTACACTGATTTCACTGATTAAATTAAGATGCTTTTGATTTTTAGTGCTTAAAATTAGGAAGATTTTTTTAGTTTCAGTTTCAATTTTCTTTGTGCTCTTTGTGACTCCTTTGTGTGCTTAGTGGTTATTATTTACCACAGATTAAACTGATTGCACAGATTGCACAGATTGAAACGAGATACTTTTGATTTTTAGTGCTTAAAATAAGAGAATTTGTTTCAGTTACAATTCCCATTTAAAATTCAATTTTCTTTGTGCTCTTTGTGCCTACTTTGTGTCCTTTGCGGTTAGTATTTATCAGGCGGATTTAATATTTTCATTTTTTTTCGGTCGCTTGGGATAAAAAATACTTTTACGGCGTAAAGAGGGTATTTGCATAATTTGGAACACTGTTTTAAATTGCACATTGCATTTTATGATTTAGTGGAAAAAACGGAGAGCGGACTTGAAAAAGAGAATTTTAGTAACAAGCGCATTACCCTACGCAAACGGTCCTATTCATCTGGGGCATTTGGCGGGCGCCTATTTACCGGCGGATATTTTTGTGCGTTACCATCGGCTAAAAGGTTCCGATATTATTTACATTTGCGGATCGGACGAGCACGGCGTTCCTATCATGCTTCGGGCGCGCGCCGAAGGCGTTTCCCCGCAGGATGTGGTCAATCGCTATCATGAATTGAATAAAAAAAGTTTTAATGATTTCGGAATTAGTTTTGATTATTACGGAAGGACTTCGTCTCCGGTTCACCATGAAACCAGTCAGGACTTTTTCCGTGTGTTGGCTGAAAGAACGTTTTTGTTCTAAAAAGCGAAAAGCAGCTTTACGATCCTGAAGCCAAAATGTTTTTGGCGGATCGTTTTGTAATCGGAACCTGTCCTTCCTGCGGCTACGAAAACGCTTACGGAGATCAATGCGAAAAATGCGGAAAATCGCTCAGTCCGTCCGAATTGATAAATCGGCGCAGCGCAATTACCAACGCGACTCCCGTTTTAAAAGAAACCACCCATTGGTATTTGCCGCTTGCTCAATTTCAAAAACAATTGGAAGAATGGATAGGCACGCATCCGGAATGGAAACCCAATGTGCTCGGTCAAATTCGCAGTTGGTTCAACGAGGGTTTGGCGGACAGGGCTGTAACCCGCGATTTGCCCTGGGGCGTACCCGTGCCCGAAGACATAGCAAAAAAGTACGGGGTGGACGCCAGCGGCAAGGTTCTTTACGTCTGGTTCGACGCGCCCATAGGATACATTTCCGCCACCAAAGAATGGGCTCTGAAAAAAGGAAATCCCGGACTGTGGAAGGAATACTGGCAGCAAAAGGACACCCGTCTGGTGCATTTTATCGGAAAAGACAACATTGTATTTCACTGTTTGATTTTCCCCGCAATATTGATGGCTTACGGAGAATATGTGCTGCCGGAAAACGTTCCGGCTAACGAATTTTTAAATCTGGAAGGCAACAAACTTTCTACCAGCCGGAATTACGCGGTTTGGCTGGACGATTATTTGCAAAGGTTCGAGCCCGATTCGCTGCGCTATGTGCTCGCCAGCATTTTGCCCGAAAACCGCGATTCCGATTTTTCGTGGAAGGATTTTCAGGCGCGGCATAACAACGAATTAGCCGATATTTACGGCAACTTCATCAATCGCACGCTGACCTTTGCCCATAAATACTTTGAAAGCAAGGTCCCGCCGCTCAATGAACTAAACGAATTGGACAAAGAATTAATCGACCGGCTGGAACGGGCGCCCGAACGACTCGGCGGGTTAATCGACAAGTATCAGTTTAAGGCGTATGTGCGTGAATTGATGGATCTGGCGCGCTTTGCCAATAAATATTTTAACGACAAAGAGCCGTGGAGCACGCGCAAATCCGATCCGGAAAGCTGCGCCACGACCGTTAATCTGTGTTTGCAGACCGTTGCTGCGTTGTCCGTTTTAAGCGAGCCCATACTGCCGTTTACCTCCCGCAGAATATGGAAAATTTTGCAGATCGGCGAACAGCGTGTCTGGGATGAATTCGCGCAAAATCGCATTCCGGCGGGGCACGTTTTAGGCAAAGCGGAAATTTTATTCAAAAAAATAGAAGACGAAGCAATCGAAACGGAAATTAAAAGGCTGCAAAAAGCGCTGGAGGGCGGAAGTAGGAACGAGAAGCCGCAGGACGAATTGATCGATTACGAAACCTTTCAAAAAATCAAACTTCGCGTGGCGGAGGTTATTAAAGCCGAACCCATCCCAAAATCAAAAAAATTATTAAAACTTCAGATTCGTCTTGGCGAAGAAACCCGACAAATTGTGGCAGGTATTGCCGAACACTATAAACCCGAGCATCTTGTCGGAAAAAAGATCATTGTTGTCGCCAATTTAAAACCGGCTAAACTCTTCGGAACCGAGTCCAACGGGATGTTGCTTGCAGCTTCTGCGGATCAAAAGCTTACATTATTAACTGTGATGGATGACGACCTGCCTTCGGGTAGTGAAATTCATTAGTCTTTTAACAAAGACGAGGCAATACTATGGAATTATTTGTTGATACCCATACGCATCTCGATTTTGACTTGTTTGACGAAGACCGGGAAATCGTCATCCAGCGCGCCATTAAAAACGGTGTGGCTGCCATTATCACCATTGGCGTGGATGTTGAATCTTCTAAAAGAGCCGTTGAATTAGCCGAAAAATACGCAACCGTTTTTGCCGCAGTGGGAATTCATCCCACGGAATGCGCGGATATACCGGACCGCGATTTCGATTTAATTGAAGAATTGGCTAATCACGAAAAAGTTGTCGCCATCGGCGAAGTTGGTCTGGACTATTACCACATGCGCGCGCCCAAAGAAATTCAAAAGAATGTTTTCCTTTATCAGGTACACTTTGCCGAAAAATTAGGACTGCCTTTAATTATCCATAATCGCGAAGCCCATGAAGATATTTACGATCTGATCAAAACTAAAAATATTTCAGAAATAGGCGGCGTTTTGCATTCTTTTTCAGGCGAAATTTCATTTTTAGAAAAAATTCTGCTTACCGACTTTTACATCTCCTTTACCGGAAACATTACCTTTAAAAATTCAAAATCCGAAGAACTTGTGAAAGAGACCCCGCTTGAACGATTGCTTTTGGAAACCGACAGCCCGTTTTTAACTCCCGTCCCGCTACGAGGCAAACGAAACGAACCCGGATTTATCATCCATAGCGCAAAAAAAATTGCCGAAATCAAACAAATTGAAGTCGAAGAACTCGGGAAAATTACCACAGAAAACGCCAAAAGACTTTTTAAAAAACTGGATATTTAACCGTAACCGCGCTCTTTAAATTATTTACTATCCTTATCTTTCAAAGGAAAATCAGTGGCTGACATGAATACGTTCAATCGTCCTTTAAAACGATATTCGCAAAACTTTTTAACCAACGTGCATTATCAAAAAAAAATCGTTGACGCCCTGAATATTCAACCCGACGATGTGGTTATTGAAATCGGCGCCGGAAAAGGAGCCTTAACAACCCACATAGCAAACGCTAATCCTTCCCGTTTTATCGCCGTGGAAATCGACGAAAGATGGGTGTTTGAATTAAAGGAAAAATTCGGCACGAAAATCGAAATTTTACACCAGGATATTTTGAAACTGAATTTGAACCGGATCACCAACAAAGAACATTCGCTCAAGATTATCGGCAATCTACCTTACCACATTTCCAGCCCCATTCTGTTTCATCTCATCGATTCGTACCCGATGGTAGATCGGGCGGTATTAATGCTGCAAAAAGAGGTCGCCAAACGTATTTGCGCCCAACCAAATTCCAAAGACTACGGAATTCTCTCCGTTATCAGTCAAACATACTCAAAGACGGAGTATCTGTTCGAGATCAAGCGCGGAAACTTTTTCCCCACTCCCGCGGTTGATTCCGCCGTGATCCGTCTGACTTTTTTTCGTCAAATTAACGACTTTGAAGATCCCGTCCTCTATCGGAAAATCGTTCGGACTACCTTTAATTTCAGACGAAAAAAATTAAAAAACAGTTTAAGTAGAATTTTTGACAAAGTAGCAGTAAATTTATTGGATGATTCATTGCTGACAAAACGTCCGGAACAATTAACGGTAGAAGAATTCAAACAATTAACCAATCAAATTAACAAGGTACAGGCTCATGATACAAGTAGATGTTGATTCCATAATCCCGGATATTCAGGAATTGATAAAAAAAGAGAATAAAGGTGCACTTCAGAATATTTTAATCGATCTGCATCCGGCGGATATCGCACAAATTCTTTCGCACATTAAAAAAGACCAGCGGGTTTATCTCTTTTCCATTTTGCCGCCTAAAATTGCCAGTTCGGTTCTTGCCGAACTCGACCCTCCGTTGATGGAAGAAATAACCGAAGAGCTGGGCGTCGAAAAGATTTCCACAATTGTCAATGAAATGGAATCGGACGACGCCGCGGATTTCGTATCGTCCCTGCCCGACGATATTGTACCGCAAATTCTCGACCGCATTCCCGAAGAAGATTCCAATGAAATCAAAGAGCTTCTTCATTACGAAGAAGACACCGCCGGCGGTATTATGGCATTGGAATACGTGGCATTGCCGGCTACCGCCACAGTGAATCACGCCATTGAAAAGATTCGTAAACTAAAAGCCGATCAGGAAATTTCAAACATCTACTCCATTTACGTTGTTGACGATCAAAATCATCTTTTGGGCACAATTTCAATAACCGATCTTGTGCTGGCGGACGGCAACACCAAATTGCGGGACATTATGCAGACGGATATTCACAAGGTAAGCACGGACATGGACCAGGAAGAGGTTGCCAATATGTTCCGCAAGTACGACCTCGTTAGCATGCCAGTTGTGGACAAAGAGAATCATTTAATCGGACGAATTACCATTGACGATATTGTTGATGTTTTAGAGGAAGAGGGTTCCGAAGATATTGCCTATATTGCCGGTGCTCCGGATGAAGAAATTACCGAAGAATCCATTTTTAAATTGGCGCGCGACCGCCTGCCCTGGCTTATGGTCGCCTTTTTCGGCGAAATCATTTCCGCCATACTTCTGCATCAGTTTAATATTACCCTGCAGCAAAAATTGATGATCGCTTTTTTCATCCCGATTATAATGGCAATGGGGGGAGCCACGGCGCAGCAGGCAAGCGTTATCGTTATTCGCGGTCTTACCACGGGCGATATTAGCCTGCGCGACACAAAAAAACGCTTGGTTAAAGAATTCAGGATTTCTTTTCTGAACAGCTTCTTTTTTGCATCGGCTTTGTTCCTGATTGTTTATTTGTGGGACACGACTTTTTTTGCTTCCGTTTTAGCCGTTTCAATTTTTGTGGTTATTAATAATGCAGCCGTCATCGGAGCTTTGGTGCCTTTAACCTTTAAACGTTTGAATATCGATCCCGCACTGGCAGCCGCTCCGTTTATTTCTACCACAAACGATATTCTCGGTATTTTAATTTATCTTTCGATCACCACCTTTGCTCTGCAATGGGGTATGTAAATAAAGAGGTTACTTATCTTCCTGCAGCAAGGAAGGGCGTGCGATTAAAGCGTCGCTTATAATTTGAGTCTCTCCGTGCTTTAAAATTCTGACTCTTTCCGAATCAATTTTCATTTCGCGCGCTTCCTGCCTAAGAACTTCCGGAGGCGCCGTTAACGCTTCATCCGAAAGGATAAACGTTCCCCAATGAATAGGAATAAATATCCGAGCCTGCAAATCGAGAAATGCCTTCAAGGCTTCCTGCGGGTTAGTATGAACCGGACTCATAAACCAGCGCGGTTCATAGGCACCGATCGGTAAAGCCGCCACATGAACAGGACCTTCTCTTTCGGAAATTTCTCTGTATCCCGGAAAATACCCGCTGTCGCCCCCGTAATAAAATGTGAACTGCTTGCCTTTAAGAAGCCAACTTGCCCATAAGGTTTTATTTTTCCGTAAGGGCTTTCTTCCCGAAAAATGCTGGGCGGGCGTGCAAACAATACGTATCTGATTAAAAGTAATTGCCGACCACCAATCAAGTTCCTGAAAATTCGTAATACCCCACGATTTCAAAATTTCACCCACCCCGAGGGGAACAACGTAAAAAGTTTTATTCCCTAACGCTTTGATCGTATTTTTATCAAGATGATCGTAATGGTCGTGTGAAATAACAACCAGATCGATCGGCGGTAAACTGTCCAAAGAAATGCCGGGCGCAACCACGCGTTTGGGACCCACGAATTGAACGGGAGAACATCGATCGCTGAAGATCGGATCCGTTAATATATTCATGCCGTTCATCTGAATAAGAAGGGTGGAATGCCCGATCCACGTAACGGAAAAATCATCGGAATTATTTTTTAAGTATCCTCCATTGTTGGGTTTTAGCTCAAATTTGTAATCTTCGGGATTATGCGCCGGACGTTTGCCCCTCAACCTGTCCCAAACAATCCAGCGAAACACGTCGCCAAAACCCCGCTGTTCAAAATCAGGAAACGGATTAAAGAACTGTTTACCGTCAAACTGTTTCTGTGCAAAAGAAGTTGAAAGACCCGCCATAAAAACAAAACTCCAAATTAAAAAGAATAACTTAAAATAAATATTTACACCCATAAGGTTCTGCCTTTTGGTTCTAATTGATGACTATACGAGTTCACCGGAGTAAAGTTCGCTTTATCGTCAATAATTTGAATCAAATATAATCCAAAATTGCTCATTACAAAATTAAGTTTAAAAAATAATCATTTTAAACCGACGTCCGTTTTGCAGCAAATAACAACCACAACATGCGCAAAAGGAGGCACAAATGGCACAAATCAAATTGAATTTAAAATGGAAACTGAAACGGAAACAAATTCTCTTATTTAAACACTAAAAATCAAAAACATCTCGTCTCAATCTGCGAAATCAGTGTAATCATTTTAATCTGTGGTCTGTGAGGGATTTTCTTTTTTACTTTCAAGTGAATTAAAACATTTGATCCTACCTTTGTCAAACCTTACATTAAAATAAATAATGTCTTAATATAATCGGGATAATACTTATGACAGAATTAAAAACTCTCAAAGATGTACTTGAATTCATTCATCAGCAATACTCCGATCGTCCGGCGGCAACGTTTGTGGGTTCCGACCCAATTACTTTTAAAGAATTTTATCAAAAAGCCAAACGACTTTCAGGGTATCTTCAGGAAAAAGGCATTACAAAGGGCGATCATATTGCCATTCTCAGCGAAAGCATGCCGCATTGGTCCATTGCTTATTTTGCGATAACTTCCATGGGAGCTGTGGCGGTACCCATTTTACCGGACTTTCATCAGAACGAAGTGCAGCACATTATTCGGCACGCGCGGTGCAAGGCAATTTTTGTATCCGAAAATCAATATCCCAAAATAGAAGAGGGCGAATTCGAGACTTTAAAAGAGATCATTTTTATTAACGATTTTGTTCCGCTCGAAGAAGCAAATTCGAAAGATCCTTTAAAAGAAATTATAGATCGCGGCTCCAAAGAGATAAGCAAGATAAAACAGGCGGCGTTAAAATTAGCCCAAAAAGAAGAGTCCGCCGCCGACATTAGTCCGGACGATCTTGCGGTTATTATTTACACTTCGGGCACGACCGGTCATTCCAAAGGTGTAATGTTGACCCACGGCAATATTGTTTCCAACGCATTATCAATTTTGCAAATTGTGGATATTTCAATCAATGACCGTCTGCTTTCGGTGCTGCCCCTTTCGCACGCTTACGAATGCACCATCGGCATGGTGGCGCCGTTTATCAAGGGAGCGAACATTCATTATCTGGACAAACCGCCCACGCCGCGTTTGCTTTTAAGCGCCTTCCAGAAAGTCCGCCCGACAATCATGTTAATTGTTCCCTTAATTATCGAAAAAATTTACAAAACGCGCATCGTTCCGCAATTAAACGGAAAGTGGATTCTGCGTAATATCCAAAAGATACCCGGCTTGCGTAAATTAATCATTAAAAAAGCGGGACAAAAATTGCTGCAATCTTTCGGCGGGGAGTTAAAATACTTGCCCATCGGCGGCGCATTGTTAGCCCCTGACGTGGAAAAATTTCTTTATGAAGCGGGCGTTCCCTACGCCGTTGGCTACGGACTCACAGAAACTGCGCCTCTGGCGGCGGCAATGATTCCCGGAATGATTAAGCTGCGCTCGACCGGTCCCCCCGTGCCGGGCGTTCAAATAAAAATCGATAATCCCGATCCGGAAACAGGCGTCGGCGAAATCTGGATAAAAGGTCCGAATGTAATGAAAGGTTATTACAAAGATCCCGAACAAACCGCAAAAGTCCTTACCGAAGACGGCTGGTTCAAAACCGGAGACCTGGGACTTCTCGATGAAGACAATTACCTTTTTATCAAGGGAAGAATTAAGAATATGATTCTCGGTCCCAGCGGCGAAAACATCTATCCCGAGCAGATCGAAGCCGTAATCAATGAATTTGAATATGTATCCGAATCGCTGGTTTACGAAGATCATGGCAAAATTGTCGCCCGCGTGTTTTTGAACTATGAAGAGATCGATCGTTTATTCGGCATTAACCACCTTAGCGAAACCAAGGTTAAGGAAAAAACCAAAGAGCTTTTGGAAACCATTCGACGGCAGAGCAACGAACGGCTTTCAGCTCATTCCCGAATCAGCAGAATTATTGAGCAGACCGAGCCTTTCGAGAAAACGCCGACTCAAAAAACAAAGCGGTATTTGTATGTGAATTCGTAAATCATTCGAATGGCTTTTATAATTCTTCTTGTTCTTGAATAGCAGTAAATCGGGTGTTATTGCTCAAATAAAAATAGTAGGTGTAAAGTAAATTAAAAGAGCGGCTTGTAAATGCCGCTCTTTTGATATTTGTCGGATTTTAATCAACCTTTTTTCAGGGTTTCCGCCATATCTGTTTTTTCCCAGGTAAATTCTTCCAGCTCCCGACCGAAATGACCGTAAGCTGCGGTTTTGCGGTAAATGGGGCGGCGCAAATCCAATGCCTCGATAATGCCGCCAGGCGTAAAATCAAAATGTTTTTGGATCAGTTTGGTTAATTCTTCGTCATTTAACTTTCCTGTTCCGAAAGTCTGAACCATTAAAGAGACCGGTTCGGCAACGCCGATGGCGTAAGCCACCTGAATTCCGCATTTTTCAGCCAATCCCGCCGCCACAATATTTTTTGCCACATAGCGGGCAAAATACGAAGCCGAACGGTCCACCTTGGTGGGGTCTTTTCCGCTAAAAGCGCCGCCGCCGTGGCTGTAAACGCCGCCATAAGTATCGACGATAATTTTACGACCCGTTAAACCGGCGTCGCCCTGGGGTCCGCCGATCACAAAGCGTCCTGTCGGATTAATGAAGTAGGTAATTTCCTTGTCCTCGGTCATCGCTTTTGGTAAAACCGGTTTGATTACCTCTTCGATTATGGCTTCTTTTAGTTTTTCGGCGGTAATATCCGGTTCGTGTTGAGCCGACACAACCACCTTTTCCACAGCCGCCGGTTTGCCGTCTTCGTAACGGATTGTGACCTGAGCCTTACCGTCCGGGCGCAAAAAGGGCAGCGTGCCGTTTTTCCGGACAACGGACAAGCGCTGCGTCAGTTTGTGAGCAAGACTAATGGGCATGGGCATGAGTTCCGGCGTTTCGTTGCAGGCAAAGCCGAACATCATTCCCTGATCGCCCGCGCCAGCACGATCAACTCCCATGGCAATATCGGGAGACTGCTGATCTATGGACGTCATTACCGCGCAGGTCAGATAATCAAATCCGAATTCGGCGTTTACATATCCTATTTGTTTAACGACTTCACGTACCGTTTTTGGAATATCCACGTAACAATCGGTGGTAATTTCTCCGCCTACCAGAACCAAACCGGTGGTGACAAAGGTTTCGCAAGCCACACGCCCGAATACATCTTCTTTTAAAACCTCATCCAAAATGGCGTCCGAAATTTGATCCGCCATTTTATCAGGATGACCTTCCGTTACCGATTCAGACGAAAACAAGTAATTTACCATTCTCTGTTTCTCCTTGAGATAACTATTTTAAAAAGCGTTTAATTTATGATAATTTCAGCTATTCCACAAATTGATTACAATGAAGCCATTTCCCTTTTCAGGAAATCCACATGTTCTATTTCAACGGGATCTTTTTTGTACAACAGCGCCAGGTAATAACTAACCCAGTCGCCCAGAAGAATGAGAGAAAATACCTTTTCCATCACTGTTTGTCCGTCGGCATAGATATCGACGACCTGCACACCTCTTTTTTTAATGATTTTTTTGGTCAATTCAATGCGCTTTAAAATTCTCGGGTGCACATCCTTGTTTTCCAGAAAGATGACAATAAAATTTTTCAGAATCGACGAATCCCATTCCCAGGCGACAATTTCGTTATGATTCATTTCGGGAATAACGTTGGCAAAAGCCAACGCTTTAGCTTTTTGTTGAATTTCTTTTTTCCAGCTCAAAGAAACCGATCTTAAATGGGGTTCGGTGGAATAAATAACAGGCACCTTGTTTTGGAGTGTATTAGCCAATTCTCTTGAGAGAATATGTCCGTTGAATTTGGGATAATCGTTGCGATGGGCGATTTCTTTGGCGAAACGAATTAAGCTCTTCAGTTCCGCGTCGTAATTCCGGAGCAGACCAATGTTTCCGAATAAATGATACACCGTAAAAAACAGATAACCCAAAGCCTGTCTTGACCGGTAATTTTCCGGCAGCTTAATAACGGAAAGATTATGCTCGGCGGCTAATTTCAGCAGCTCTCCCCCGCTGGTAACACAAACAATTTGCGCTCCGCTTTCCAAAGCCGCTTTTGTTGCGGAAAGCGTCTCTTCCGTATCTCCGGAATAGCTTGAGGCAATGACCAGCGTGTTTTGATTGCAAAACCACGGAGTAAAATAACTGCGAACAATATCCATGGGAACTTCAAGTTCGTCAAATAAAACATCGTCCAGCAGATCTCCCGCCAAGCCCGAAGCGCCGATTCCCAAATAAAGAATATTCTTGATCTGCGCTTTTTCCACGGAGATATTCGACTTTTCAAAAATCGTTTTACTTTCGAAAATTTGAGTATGAAAATTTAGCAAAATATTTTTATAACCTGTTTTGTCCACCGTGTACATCTATTTCTCCTATTTTAAATATTGAAGATCGGAAATTTGTCTTTTAACAAAAGAAGAACACGCTTTTTCGATTTCATCGGCGGTATGGTAGCTTTTGATATCTTGATACAGTTTTTCGCATTCTGATAGCTTTAACGAGCGTATTATTTTTTTTGCCCCGGCTATTGAAAAAGGATTCATGCTCAAACTACGCAACCCCATTCCCAAAAGTATTGGGATAGCTTCCGGAACGGCGGCAAATTCTCCGCACAACGTAATAGGCAGTCCTTTTTTTTCTGCGGCTTTGATGGTAGCTTCAACAAAGTTCAAAACCGCTGGATTAAATGTGCTAAAATACTTCGATACCTTTTCATTTGTCCGGTCAATTGCCAAAACATACTGCGTTAAATCGTTGGTGCCGATGCTGAAAAAGTCAACGTATTCCGTCAAAATATCCGCCAGCATGGCTGCCGCCGGCGTTTCGATCATTGCGCCCAATTTAATATCGGGATTGAATTCGATTTTATCGAATAGAAGCGCTTTTTTTACTTCTTCGATTAAAGATTTGGTTTTTAATATTTCATCAACCGACGAAATCATCGGAAGTAGAATCTGGACATTTCCGTAGGCGCTTGCCCGTAAAATAGCCCGCAGTTGAGCTTTGAATATTGAAGGACGATCCAGCAAAAAACGGATTGCGCGCCAGCCCAGAAAGGGATTCATTTCCGTTTGATACTCATTATTCGGTAAAATTTTATCGCCTCCGAGGTCGAGCACGCGAATGGTTACCTCGTTGCCGTTCATTTGCTCTATCACTTGTTTGTAAAAGGAGAATTGTTGGTCTTCGGAGGGCATGCTTTGTTGTTCGATAAAAAAACTCTCGGTGCGGAATAGACCGATCCCTTCCGCCTTGTTGATGCGGGCGTCGTTTACTTCGTGGACAAATTCGATGTTTGCCAGCATTTGAATTCTAACGTCGTCTAAGGTTACGGCAGGCAATTCGATTTCTTTGTACAGCCTTTGTTCGAACTTTTTAAAATCGGCTTTTTTGTTTTTGTACTTTTTCCGCGTCTCCTCCGTGGGGTTAATTATGATAGCGCCCGTAAATCCGTCGAGTATCAGGTAATCGCCGTCGTGTAAAACCTGAGAAAGATTGTAACGGTTTACAACAGCCGGGATGCGTAAACCCCTTGCCATAATTGCAGCGTGCGAAGTCCGACCGCCTTTGTCGGTTAAAAAACCGAGGATGAAATTGCGGTTAAAATTAACCGTGTCCGAAGGCGACAACACTTCGGCGACAACGATTGCGGGCGTTGTCAGCTGATAATCGACATCAATGCCCAAAAGAGCGTTTACCAATTTATGTTTTAAATCGATAATATCATAAGCTCTTTCCCGAAAATAGCGATTTTCCAGATTGATAAAATATTCGCTCTTCTTTGAAAGAATTTTTGAAATGGCAAAAGCCGCCGAACTCTGCGACCGTCGGATTTCCTGCTTTATCTCGTTGATTAAAATAGGATCCTTTAAAAATGCTTTTTGGCTTTCAAAGATTTCCGAGAATTGATCCTGATAATAAGCCTCGCTGCTTTTTTGGGCATTCTCCAACTGGCGTAAAACCTTTTCTATGGCATTATTAAACAGAGCCAATTCATGGTCGATATTTTCGACTTTAATTTCCAATTCTGAGATATTTAATTGAAAAGGTCGAAAAATATAAGCCGGACCGCTCGCAATTCCCGGAGATGTCGGAATTCCCGTAAGGATAATTTCCTGTTTGATTTTTCTCGTTTTACTGTTCTTCATCGAAATTACTTTGAATTAAGTTTAATAAAGCTTTAAAGGCTTGTTCTTCATCATCTCCTTCGATTTGCAAAATAATCTCGCTGCCAGGTTCCGCAGCTAACATCATCACCCCCATAATGCTTTTGCCGTTAACTTCAAGACCGTCTTTTATTACTTTGACATCCGAATTGTATTTTCCGGCAATCTGAACAAACTTAGCCGCCGGTCTGGCGTGTAATCCGTGTTTATTTGTAATTTTAACTTTTTCTATGATCATAATACCCCAACTATTATTGCTAATACCATTGATAATAAAACGGGCGTATAAAACATCCGTTTTTTTAACCTCATTATAAACGCCCCGAACATCGTTACCGTAAAAAGTAAGATGGCTTTCCAATCCAAACGTATCGCCTGATCCAGATTCCATACGACCAACATTCCTAATCCGATGATTGCAACGGCTTTAAACAACACAATCATTTTTTGATAGTTGTCGATCCGTATTTTTTTGTACACATCAAACCCGGACCGATAACCGTCCAAAATCCCCTGTACCCGAATATATATATGAGGTATATTATATAAAATTAAGGTCAAGAGCAAGACTCCGGTTTTCCAGATCAAATTATCGGTAAAAGCCAAACCCGTTAAGCCGAAAATTAAAGAAGCCGGTCGGATTACCGCCCAGCAGCATTGATCCCCCACTGCTCCCAGAGGTCCGATAAGAGCGTTCTTAAATTTTTCAATGGTCTCATCGTTTGCCTTGTTATTTAGTTGCCTTTCCTGTTCCAGACGGGCTATCGCTCCGATGGCGTACGAGGCAAAATAGGGATGAGCGTTAAAAAACCCCAAATGGCGTTTCAGAAAATCGATATATTCCTCTTTATTTTTGCAGACCTTTTTTGCGATCGGAGAAAGGGCATAACAAAATCCGACGGATATCATGCTTTTAAAATTCCATGCCGCCTGGACAAAAAACGAGCGCCAAAGTACAGCCCAAACATCCCTTAAGCTAAGTTTTTCCAATTTATCCGATTGTGTCATAAAATATAATCGCTCCTCCCAAAAGTACACCGATTAAATAGAGAGTCCGGTATCTTTTCCCTTTAAATAAGGTTAACGTCAGTCCCAGACCAGCTCCTATAATGGCAATTTGCGCATGATGCCCGATGCGATTTATCTCTTCGGGCATGTAAGGGAATAACAAACCGAGTCCTTTTTCCATAATGACAGTCATTACAATAAAAACAACGAATACCACAACCACGTTAAACACCAGAGAAACAAAAATAACCCATCCCAATTGAACAGGGTTGTTTTGCTTAAGTTTAAGCAAAAGGCGTTGTAGATATTGTTGATTCCAATGTCGAATAAAAGTTACCGTTTTTGCCCCGACATAGCTCCCCAATAATCCGTAAAGGATCACGACAAAAATGATAAAATATTCGAGTTGCGGAAAATTTTTCACAAGACGCAACGCTAAAATAACGGCTGCAATGGAGCCAAAGTTCCCTTCGGGAACAACAGCCGCTCCTATCGGCATATTGCTCAGCCAGATTAATTGCAACAAAAAGCCTAATTGAAAGCCAAGAGTGGCATCTCCTCCTATCCAACCGAGTATCGGGCTGGCAAAGAGCGGTTGTGATACTAATATCTGAAATGCCGCGGCATTATCCAGCATCAATATAGCGCCGACAAAACAAAGTATTAAAAGTTCCTGCATCCCAATTCCCAGCTTTAGATTATTGCTGACCGGTGTATAAATAAACGGGTATTTTCACCTTATAACGATATTTATCGAGCGAATTCAATAAAACTTCGCCAAAAAGATAAAATCCGTCAGGAGCCACCGGCAGGCTGCCGTCAATTCTGAAATAAACTTTTTTTCCGACTCTCGGATAGAAATATTCCCGAGCGCCATCGATAGAAATTGTATCAAAAAGATAGTACGACTCTTTCAATGTTGCCGTCCAATGTCCGGCTTTTTTGGCGGCAAAAGCCGGTATTAACTCCAGATAATAATCACCGGATGTCGGAGGAACAAAAGTGATCTGTATTTTACGATAGGTCAACCCATCTGCTTTGAGAATTTTGCCGTCATAGTTGCGCACATTGACGGCAAAATCTGTCATTAAGTTAAATACATCGGGCGGCAATTCCAAGTTAAAAACCACTTTTTCTATTTCTTCTCCAACGGAAAAGTCCAGTTCATAAAGAGCGCTTTCTTCTTCGATATAGTTTGTTTTTTGCCAGCCGTAAATCTGTCCTCCGATTTTGCCCGGAACAGGTTCGTCGAAATAGTTTGTAACGCTTATTTCACCCCGAGGTTTCCGTCCGTTTTCAACATCCACTTCCGTAACAATATCCGGAGTTATTTTGAGTCCGGTGAAACTGATCAAATACTTGCAATAAGAAGGTTCTTCATTACGGAAATCGGCGTAAATATCCATCTCGTAAACCCCATATTGCAACTCATCGCCCGTAAGCTGCACAATTTCCTGATTTTCATATTCGGAATTCAGGCGGATATACTTTTGCAACTCCCTGCCCTGAGGATCAAAAAGATAGATTCGCAATTTGGCGAATTTGTTGGCTTGCGTAAATAGTTGCACGGTCGCTCCGGTGGAACGGACGGGAACATCAAAATACACCCGATGCACATCGCCCGGATTTATTTTAACTAAACCCGATTCAAGCCGATAGCCGTTGGATTCGTCGAAAGTAAACGGATTAACGTAGGTACACCACAGTTCGAATTCTTTATTAATCGGCTTATTCGATTTATCTTTGCGAAAGGCTACTACCTTTCCGCTGTAAAGACCTTTTTCCTTCATCTGCTTGCGGTCAAAATACACATCAATCAGGGCTGGTTTTTCGCCTTTGATGTAAGTGCTTTTTTTGTTTAGCTTCAGCCAGGGTTCGGTTGATTTCAGATCAAAGGCGCGATAAAAGCGATTTCTTTGGTCTGCGTCAAATTTTTCGGGCAGTTCGGGATAAATTCTGAATCTTTGCTTATGTTCCTTATCGGGCGCGTAGGTGCCGAATCTCCAATAAGCCGTTCTTCCGGTTTCATCGCTGTAAATCGGGCTTAATGTTTCAATCCGATAATTTACAAAGTTCTTTTGTTCGCCTCTTTTAATGTATTCCCTGTAAAATTCAAAAGCCTTCGGGATATCGATAACCCCTGCTCCCTGATCAAGCAGGCTGTACCCTTTTAAAGGTTGAGCGGAATTTACAATCGCTTTTTTAATCAGAGAACCGACAACGGGCAAATTTTCCTGAACGGCGGCGGACATCAAAAGAGCGACCGCGCCCGTGGCTTGCGGAGAAGCCATACTCGTGCCCCATTTGTTTTCGCTTTTAGAATAAGGCGGAACGGCGGAAGACGCGCTGCCCGGAGCCAAAACGTCCGGTTTATTCAACTCTCCGCCGCGCGAACTGAACACAAACACCTTGTCCTCGGAAAGGTCGGCGCCGTACACATCCCGGGCTGATTCTTTGACATTGAAAGCGCCCACGCTTAAAACACGCTGAGCGGCAGCCGGAAGCCCCACCGTTGATATGCCCGGTCCCTCATTGCCGGCGCTTATGCAAAAAAGAAGCTTTTCGTTTTCCTTTAAGAATTCATCCAGCGTGTACTCCATCGACGCTCTGCCCTCAATCTCAGAACCGATTCCGAAACTCATGTTAAACACAACCGGACCGTCGTACTTTTTAGCAAATTCGATCCCGTATTCATACGCTTTTACCATACTTCCCGTGGTTGTGGCGCCGCCGGCAAGCGTGCAATCGCCAATTTTTAAACTGATAATTTTAGCGCCGGGAGCAACCCCGTTTAATCCCGGTTGACCGTTCAGCTTATAACCCGCGGCAATTCCGGCAACATGCGTTCCGTGGCTGGAACCATCGTAATGAAAATTAACACGCTTTTCTTCTGGAAAGATATTAATGGCAAACGTGGCTAAATTTTTTGCGTTTTCCCTGTCTCTGCCTCTGAACTGAATTGCCTGATGTTTTTCCTTGTAATTCCGGACCGCCTCTTCGTCATCAAGATTGCCGTCTCCGTCCAGATCGATATAAGCTACCCAGCCCTGTCCGCTTTTTATGACCATAAATCCGAAAACATCATCTTTTTTCCCATTGTTATTGACATCGGGAATAACCGTGTTTTTAAAATGTTCTTCACGCAGCACGCCCATGTAATAAACGCTGTCAACCGGTTGTAAGGGCAGCTTATCGTAATTAAACAGCCGAACGTCGTCGGAATTTTTCAGATATTTTTCACCGTTTTCTTCACCGGTTTCCGCCTTTTCGTAATAGATGTCCCCCTCGCCGGAAAAATCCTGAACATCAATAACCTTAACTCCGCCGTCGGGCAGGCTTTGCAATCCCTGCACCCCCATATCCACTCCCGTGTCGAGGATAATAACCACCACCTCCCGACCGTCATATTTGGGGTGATCTTTAATGAACCTGCTGGCTCCCGTCCGTTCGACATTTAGAAAACTCCAGCTTGCGGCTAACAGAGACGCGTTCAGCGCAAGAAGCAACAAAATAACCTTGATTTTCATTTATCCTGTCTCCCGAGTTTAATCAAATGCAAATAAGCCTAAGAACAGAATTTAAAAGAATGACATTTTGTATGCAAACAATCCTGATAATTCCGCGGAAAGCGCTTTGAATTTATGGTTTGGGAAATTTCTGTTAAGCGAAATGTTAAATAAACGCGGGATTACAAAAATTTGGCTTAAAAAACACAGGGTCATTGATACTCGGTGGGAAAGTACCAATGACCCTAAATGGCAGGAAAGAAGCAATAAACCCTCAAATAAAAGATAAATACACGTTAAGCAGGGATGCTACAGGAAAAGCGGCCCTCATATAATTATTCCTTTTTATATTTATTTGAATCACTATCATGATTCACCATTTCAACCATTCCAAACCCCAAAGAATTCAATTGCCCGATTCCGGCATCATAAATAACCTTTAACACCTCCGGCTTTGCTTTGATTTTAAAAGGGGCTAATATACATCGCACCTGTTCCTGATTTCTGCTTTCGCGTTCTATGGTAATCACTTTGGTAATCCGGTTTTTCTTTTTTCGCAAATATTCAGGATCAAATTCCAGATCAAAATCGATCTTTTCAATCTCTTTTTTATTAATGATATGATACTTATGCTTTAAATCCCTTTCCAGAGACTGATGGAAATCTTTGTGATCGGGCAACACGTACTTTTTAAACGAAGATTGCGTTTTAGAAACATTGCGCAATACAGTTACCGGAGAAAGACAAGTAAACTGCGCCTCATTTCCAGTAAATTCCGGAGCTTGTACAAATTTCACCGTCTCAACTTCGAACCAGGTGTCATAAATCTTTACCTTTTTATGTTTCTTTAATTCTTTGGCAAGAATACCTAAAAATTGATAATACGGAGAAGCCACATACCAATGAAAATCCTGAGACAAAATTCCTATCATAAAATCTTCGATTTTACGCTCCGGTATGATTAGCTGCGAAAAGGTGTAAACATCAAATCCTTTGTGATAACGATGCTCGGGAACAAGAGAGGATAAATATCGGCGATATTCGAATGTTAAGTGTTTGATCAGCTTTACTAAATAATAGTTGGTATTAATGGGTAAATAAGTCTTTTCTTTCGGATTCTTAAATGTAATTTTAATCCGCATTATCAAACTCCTGCATTAAACAGGTCTTATTAATACAAATATAATGCCAATTCAGGCACCTTATCAAATTCTTTATTCTAAATTATTTAAATACATATAATTGTATATGTTCGGTATATTATGTCCGTAACCCACCATACGGGATATTTTACCTGTTTGGCAAACAACTAATAGGGAATATTTCCCCATTAACGACTTAACCGGAAATCTTGCCGACTATTCGTCTCGCAATATCAAGAAACGCCTTGGATTGAGGGCTT
Organism: Calditrichota bacterium; assembly: GCA_024278715.1. GTDB lineage: Bacteria > Calditrichota > Calditrichia > Calditrichales > Calditrichaceae > Caldithrix. Next base: position 3,958 of record JAJRSN010000311.1, on the reverse strand, counting down.
TCCGGTTGTTTAACGACAACGGGAATCCCCTCATCGCCTCCTTCTCTGATAGCCGCATCGATGGGAATTTCGCCCAATAACTCCGTATTCATCTGCACACAGGCTTTTGCGACTCCGCCATGAGCAAAGATGTCCGTCCTTTCTCCGCAGTGCGGGCAGACAAAATAACTCATGTTCTCGACAATTCCCATAATCGGCACGTTTACCTTCCTGAACATTTGGACGCCTTTAATCGCATCGATCAAAGCGACATCCTGAGGTGTCGAAACTATCACCGCGCCGTCCAGAGCAACCGATTGAGAAAGAGTTAACTGAGCGTCGCCCGTTCCCGGAGGCATATCGAAAAGGATTATGTCAAGATCGGGCCAAGCCACATCGTTCATCAATTGCTGCAACGCCCGATGCACCAACGCGCCGCGCCAGATAACGGCTTCCGAATTGTCGATCAAAAACCCCAACGACATTAAATGCACGCCGAATTTTTCGATGGTTATGATTTTCTGACCGTCAAAAAGCGGCTTTTCGTTAATTCCAAGCATCAACGGAATACTCGGACCATAGATGTCGGCATCCAGCAAACCCACCTTGTGTCCCAATTTTGCCATGGCAACAGCCAAATTCACAGCCACCGTGGATTTGCCCACTCCGCCTTTTCCGCTTGCCACGGCAACCTTGTATTTAATATTAGGCAAAAATTTATCGCGCTCCTGAGCTGAGGTCGTTTTAAATTGCGGAGGCTCCTGGATTTCGGCAACCACTTCATGCCGGTGATCGGGATAGGCTTTCTTTAAAATTGTTTCAACCTCTTTCTTTATTGTTTGCGCAATACTCGAATCGTTACTCCGTACAACCAAATGTATTTTAATGGCCTGATCGTCAACATCCAATCTTTGTACCAGACCGAACGAAACAATATCTCTGCTGTACCCTGGATAATTAACCTGACGCAACACTTCCGTCACATCATCTTTAGTTACTGCCATAACATACTCCTGTCTGTTTAATTAAATTTAAACGATATTAATCAATCTACATATTCCTGCATTTGATGTATTTAACATCAAAAAGTGAATATAAAAATTTTTACGGCATAAATCCCGCATTTTAACGAAAATTCTGATTATTAAATTTTGACGATTAATTAAGATGAGCTTGTTATTGTTTTTATGGAAAAGACGGGAAAGGTATTAACAATATTTTTTTAAACATAAAATAAAATTCTTCGTTCTCAATTCCGAAAAGGTGTTTTCAGAGAACGACCTCGATATCAAGAACCATATTTTTATCAAGATTCAGATTGATCGTCTTGGGTTTGTCCAATTCAATTTCGTTAATCACCGTCAATTCAACGGAGAAATTCCTTGTGGCCATATCTTTTGAAATCAACTTTCCGCGGGCGTTAATAACCCCGCCTTTTGATTCGTCGTAATAACTAAGCAGAATTTCCTCATTGATTTCTAGGGCGTCAAGAATTTCAGCCAATTCTTCCAAATTGCGCTGTTGGATAATTTTTTCGTCAACATCCTCTTCGATGCTCATAATGTCGCCGTCGTTGTAAAAAAAGTCGATGGTGCCGCCACCGCCTTTGATATAGATAATATGTTCATCGAGCTCTTGTTTAATCGAACGTTCCACATTGATTACAACGCCCGTAAAATAGTCTTCATGGATATCGATAATTTTGACGACAATCGGTTTTTCTTCGGGAGTACCGTCATATTCGACCCGGCGGATATTGACCTTTTTATTTTTACCTATCTTTTTTACAATTTCACGTACCTCATCCGGATGCAGAGCTCCCGGGCGCAATTCCACTTTTTTCTTTTTTCTTTTAAACACATTTAAAAAATAACGCTTACTGCGTTCTTCAAAAAGGAGAGTATTTTGCATCATTTTTTCACTCACTCCCATTATGTTCTCCTTACTTAGCCTATCGATAGTAAATTAAGGACAAGTTTAAGTTTTTGCAAAATTTAAAGGGAAAAGAGGATTTTTTAGTCTGTTTTCATTGCCGCCGCTTCGGAAATCAGATGCCGCGCATTTTCCAGAGTCTGCTCGGCAATCTTCTGACCGCCCAACAAACCGGCAATTTCCCTGATTCTACCGTCCTCATCCAACTTCTTTATATCGACTGAGGTGCGATTATCTTCAGTATTTTTTAGAACCTTAAAATGCGCCTGAGCAAATGCGGCGATCTGAGGCAGGTGGGTAACACAAAGGATCTGGTGGTTTTTGCTGAGTTCGAGCATGCGTAATCCGACAATTTGCGCGACTTTTCCTGAAATCCCGGAATCTATTTCGTCAAAGATCATAGAAGGCACATGATCCACTGTGATTAACAAGGACTTGAGCGCCAGCATGATTCGCGAAAGTTCTCCGCCAGAAACAATTTTATGCAGAGGTTTAAAATCTTCGCCGGCGTTGGAAGAAAGTTCAAAAACAACCAGATCAAAACCGCGGTCTCCGACTTCCGCGGGTTTGCCGTCAATCACAAAAACGCTTTGAGGATTTTCTTTAAAAGAAAACCGCACCCTAAAGCGGGCGTTAGGCATGCCGACTTTACTTAAAATTTCCGTTATCTGCTTTTCGAATGCTTTTGCAAATTCCTTTCGCTTTGCCGAAAGCTCTGCGCCCGATTGCTCTATTTTTTGTCTTAATTCCGAAATCTCCGCGTTGAGCTGTTGAATACGCTCTTCAAATTGTTCAAGATCGCCGGAAAAATTCCGGATTTCGTTCAAATAATCAATAAGCTCACGCAGCGATGCTTTTTGATATTTTTTGAGTAAAAATTCAAGATGGTTGATGCGTTCCTGAATCTGCTCCAACCGCTCAGGATCAAATTCGAGTTCGGACAGGTAGTCTGTTAAAAATCTGCCGATCTCTTCGACGGATTCACGGGCGTTTACCAGACTCTCTTTAAACTCGCTAAACTGTCGGTCGAATTCGAGCAATTTATCCAGTTTGTCTTCCGCATCGGCAATTAAACCGGAAGCGCTCGGTTCTCCCTGATACAACAAATCGTTTATAGCCGAGGCAAATTGATGAATGTATTCGATATTATTCAGACGTTTCAATTCGCCGGAAAGCGTTTCCAATTCATCCGGCTGCAATTCCGCCTTTGTCAGCTCGTCCATTTGAAAGCGATACATGTCCTGCAACTGGGTGCTTTTTAGCTGTTTTGCGCGTAAATCGTCCCGCTCTTTGACTTTTGCCCGAAATGTTTTCAAAAGCGCTTCAAATTCACTAACCAGCGCGTTCAGTTTTCCGAATGCGTCAAGATATTCCAAATGATTCTCCGGATGCAACAGCCTTTGATGCTGATGCTGCCCGTGGATATCAATAAGATAAGAACTTAATTCGTTAAGGCGGCTCAAAGGCACGGGAGTGTCATTGATAAACGTACGTGAAATTCCTTTGGCGGTAATTTCTTTTCGTATAATAATGGTGGAATTGATCTCCGAATCGAGCGTCAGATCCTGCAGAATTTTCAGAATTTTATCCCGGGGGCGAAATTCGATTTCCGCTTCCAGAATAGCCTTTACGGCGCCTTTGCGAACCAGCTCCACGCTGCTGCGTTCACCGCACAGTTGCGCAATGGCGTTTACGATTATGGTTTTACCGGCGCCGGTTTCGCCGGTGATTATGTTTAAGCCTTCGGAAAACCGAATAAACAATTCTTCGACAAGCGCGAAATTTTTTATGTATAAGGATTTTAACATGGCTATTTGCGAATTATTGCAATTTTTCCTGTTGTTGATTTCCCGTTTTCCGTAAACGCCAAATACAGATAGATTCCCGAGGCGACGCGGTTTCCGTATTTATCCCGACCGTCCCACACGGCTCTGCCTCCATCGACTGCTGTCATCCCGTCGCTCAATATGGTTTTGGGCGTTAATTCTCTGATCAATTTACCGTTAATATTAAAAATTTTCACGGTTGAATTAAACATTAAATTTTT
>JAJRSN010000310.1 GCA_024278715.1 Calditrichota bacterium | reverse complement strand
GCCGAATTGGAGCCTGGCGCGGCGAAAAAAATTGCGGCTATTATCGGCGCCATGTACGAGGAGTTGCTGAACACGGTAACCAAGACCGAGTTCAATGAATTAAAAGAGATTGTCCGCGATTTGTCCGAAGCGCAAAAAGAATTGGTCCAGGCTCAAAAGCGCACGGAAGCCCGCTTGGAAGAGCTTGCCGAAGCTCAAAAGCGCACGGAAGCCCGCGTGGAAGAGCTTGCCGAGGCTCAAAAGCGCACAGAAAACCGCGTTGAGGAGTTAGCCGCCGCTCAGAATCGTACAGAAAAAGCTTTGCTGAAATTGACCAAAGAACACGGGGAAACTCGTAAACAACTGGGCGGTTTAACAAATACTGTTGGATATACTCTGGAAAATGAGGCATTTAAACATTTACCCCATTTGCTTGAAAAAGATTACGGATTAAAGGTTCGGGGTCGCCTTAAACGCGATTTTGTCACGGGTAAAGAAGGAAATTGGTTAGAGGTTAATATCCTCGGAAAAGCATCGAAAAACGGAAAAGAATTTGTATTAATAGGAGAAAGCAAAGTCCAGCTTTCCAAAAAAGGAGTTGACGAGTTTATTCGTAAAAAGCTAAAACATTTGGACGGCGTTTTTGAGAACATCTTTCCGATTTTAGTGACGCACATGATTACATCGCCGGATGTTGAGCAATACGCGCGGGATAAAGGAATTGCACTGTACTATTCGTATGATTTTTAAACCCAAATTATTCAAATAAGAATTCAGCAATTGGAATTGTAAAAAAACAGATTCTCTGATTTAACTACAAAAATCAAACAAATCTCAACTTAATCAGCTTAATTTGTGGTTAAAATTATTTCACTCTAACGGAATAACCCGCCGTAATAGCCCAAAGACCGATGATATTCCCCAAAATTAGTACCTTGCTTTTACTTAGCCATATCAGTAAATTGATTGTTTTTAATTGATATTTAGGACGCGGAATTTGGTTAAGATTGTTGACATAGAGCCCGGCAGCATCGCGGAAGAGCTGGGTATTAAAGCGGGCGATTATTTAATTTCCATCAACGGACATAAAATTCGTGATCGCCTTGATTATCGTTTTTATCAGGCTGATGAGCGCTTGGAGGTTCTCGTTAAACAGGGCGACAAAGAAATTATTTTTGACATCGAAAAGGACGCCGATGAAGCCCTCGGTCTGGAACCGGAAGAAATGAAGCTGATGGCGTGCGGAAATAACTGTGTTTTTTGTTTTGTGTATCAAAACCCAAAAGGCATGCGCAAAACGCTGTATTTTAAAGACGAAGATTACCGCTATTCGTTTTTATACGGTCACTATGTCACAATGACCACTCTTAAGCAGGCAGACCTTGAGCGGATTGTGGAGCAGCGATTGAGTCCGTTGTACATTTCTGTGCATTCCACCGATTCTGAAACGCGCAAGTTATTGTTGGGCATTAAGCGCGACGATCATTTATTGGAAAAAATAGAATTTCTCACCAGAAACGGTATTGAATTGCACGCTCAAATCGTGCTCGTTCCCGGAATAAACGACGGCAAAATTTTTAATCAAACCATTCTCGATTTAAAAAAATATTTTCCCGAAGTGCGGTCTGTAGCTGTGGTACCGTTGGGATTAACACGCCATCGCAACCATTTGATGCCTTTGCGCATTCACACACAACGGGAATTAAAAGAAGCCATTCAACATGTAAACAGTTTGCGGGAAAAGTTGCGTGAAGAATTGGGTGTGTATTTTGTTTATTTGTCGGATGAATTTTTCATCAAGGCAGGAGAGCGGATTCCTCCCGCCGAATATTATGATGAATTTTATCAGATCGAAAACGGCGTGGGCGAGTTCCGGGATATGATCGATAGATTTAATGAGGCGTACGCGTCAATACCAATGCAGATTGATCAACCCATCAGTATTACCTGGGCAACGGGAACATTAGCCCATGATAATCTTAAAAAACATATCGTTGAGCCGTTGACCAAAATAAAAAATCTTGAAATTGATCTGATTCCGGTTGAAAATTATTTTTACGGTCCGACAATCGGAGTCTCCGGATTATTGGTGGCTCGCGATTTTTACGAGCAATTGAAAGACCGCAATTTAGGCGATGTGATTCTTCTGCCGCCAAGAGTTTTAAATGAAGAAGGAGTATTCCTTGACGACTGGACCGTTGATGATCTGGAACAAAAATTGGGTAAAAAATGTCATGTTTATCAGGAAGAAATCGAATCTTTTGTCGATGTTATTCGAAATTTATCAATAGCTGCGGGTATGAAAAAAGTAGCCGTAAATTGAGTTGGGAGTGAATATGGGAACACCGCTTGTAGCGATAGTAGGAAGACCAAATGTCGGAAAATCGACATTATTTAACAGGTTAATCGGACGGCGCAAAGCTATTGTCGATGATCAACCCGGCGTTACCAGAGACCGCAATTACGATTCGGTGGTCTGGAACGGACAGCGCATCGGATTGATTGATACGGGAGGTTACTTGCCCAAAACGCATGAACATATCGATCACGCTGTGCGCGAGCAGGTCGAGATTGCCGTGGAAGAAGCCGATTTGATTTTGCTTGTCGTGGATGTAATAACCGGGATTACGGATATTGACGAACAATTAGCGCAGATTTTGCTGCAAAGCGATAAGAAAACCCTGCTGATTGTCAATAAGGTGGATTCGCCGGAGCGGGAATATGAAGTGGGACAGTTTTACAATCTCGGTCTGGGTGAGCCGATTCCTGTGTCTGCCATGACCGGTAGAGCCAGCGGCGATCTGCTGGATATCATCATTCAGAATATTAAACCTCTGCAAGCCAAAGAAGAAGATGAAGACGCGATCAAATTGGCGATTATCGGTCGCGAAAACGTGGGAAAATCTTCTTTGGTTAATACATTGCTTTCTCAACCGCGTTCCATTGTAACCGATGTGCCCGGTACAACCCGTGATCCCGTCGATTCGTATCTGAATTATCAAAAACGCCGTTACCTTTTAATCGATACCGCGGGTTTGAAAAAACGCAAGCGCATTAAAGAAAATGTGCTTTTTTACAGCAACGTGCGAACCTACAAAAGTCTGCAACGTTCCGATGTGGTTCTATACATGGCTGATGTAACCGAAGGGTTAACCCATCATGATTTTTCGGTGCTCAACGAAGCCGCCAAACAGCAAAAAGGAATTGTTCTGGTCTTAAACAAATGGGACCTAATCCCAAAAGATCATACCACCATGGGTTTTTACGCCAAGGAAATTGCCGATCGTTTAGGCTCTTTGCGTTTTATTCCGCAGATTTACGTTTCGGTTCTTGAAAAACAACGTTTGTACAAAATTCTTGATCTTGCAACCGAGGTTTACGAAGAGCGTTGTAAGCGCATTCCCACAGCGGATTTAAACGATTTCTTTTTGCCTTTAATTCAAAAGAATATGCCTCCCGCGGTGAGAGGAAAAGAGATAAAAATCAATTATGTAACTCAAGCCAAGACTAAGCCTCCGCTGTTTGTGTTTTTTTCCAATCATCCAAATCTGATCATGGATAGTTACAAGCGATTTTTAGAGAATCAATTGCGGGAGCGATTCGGCTTTAAGGGCGTACCGCTGAATCTGGTTTTTCGAAAGAAATAGGAAGGTATTGTTTGATGAAATTTCTGCGTTTATTG
>JAJRSN010000309.1 GCA_024278715.1 Calditrichota bacterium | reverse complement strand
TAACGATAACTTAACGTTCTCCGCGTCCGGTTTACCGTCCGGCGCTCAACTGGATTCGCAAAACGGCACGATTAAATGGACGCCCGCAGACGACCAGACGGGAACGTTTACCGTTGAAGTGAAGGTAAGCGACGGCAGCGCAGAGGCGGGAACGTCCGTAACGATTGAGGTAAAACCGAAACCACAGCCTGCCGCGCCGGACACTACGCAGGGACAATAGGTTAAAAAAATCAGCAATAAAATTTAACATCAAACCGGATTCTTCAAAATTTTGTCGAATCCGGTTTTAATTTTTTACGGGTTTCAATAATTTTTTGCATAATCCTTTTCCTTTTTATACTATTCGTTCTGACGCGTCCGGCTTTTTGCCGGGTTTTTAATAAAGGGCACATTTAAAATTTTGGGGTACAATGGAACAAAAAACCGCAAAACAATTAATTCTTCTTAAAAATAAAATTTCCGCCGGCGAGCTTTCTTTTACTTCGGACGAGCTTCAAACTTTAATGAATGAATTTCACGAGGTTCTGCAAAAAATAAGCAGCGAAAACCGCTTGCAGGGAAATCGCGAAGTAATTATCGAATTAACGGAACTTCTGGAAAGGCTTTTTCATTCCGGTTTAGCCGCAAAGTTCTCAGCCGCCATCGATACCGAATTGTTCCGCACCTTGGGCGAACAGCTAAAATCCGCGAATCAGGTTGAATCAAACGAACTGAACAAATTAATTCACTATTATTTGGAATTGTTCCGGCAGCCCGGATTTTTAAGGCGCTTAAAAGACGTCAAATCGTGGGAAAAACCGGTTCTCGATTTAATCAAAAAGAGTAATTTCACGGTGGCTCATTTATTGCGCCTTCGCTCAAATATTTACTCCGATAAAACGTTGTTCGGAGTAATTAAGGGACAAACGGTTATCAGATATAATCATCAAACGGTTCGCGAGCTGGTCGATCGCTACGCCAGGGGATTAATCGCCTTAAGCGGAATTAAACCGCACACAAATCCTGATGTTGCTTTTTTAACGGAAAACAGTCTCGAAATGGCGCTGCTCGATTTAGCCTGTCTTGCCAGCGGGTTGGTAAATGTGATGATTCCGGCTAATTCGGTTTCGAGCCAGATCGCCTTCATTTTGAATCAAACCAAAGTAAAAATTCTGTTGGTTTCCGGTCATAAACAACTTGCCCGGGTTAATGAAGTTCGCAAAGAGCTTACCAGTCTGGAACACATCGTCATGATCAACGATCAGGCTCAGAACAATGATGTCATGTCGCTGGATGAGCTGGTTCAGATGGGAATGAATATCGGCGACGATCAGCTCATTGAACGACGTTCGACGATCCGGATTAACGATTTAGCCACGGTCATGTACACTTCCGGCACCACAGGCGAACCCAAGGGGATCATGTTTTCTCAATTGAGCATTATTTACAAGCGTTTTTGCCGGGCAATGGCTCTGCCGGAAATCGGACCCGAAGACCGATTTTTAGCCTATCTACCGCTGTACCATACGTTCGGTCGCTATTTGGAGATGATGGGCGCCCTGTTCTGGAGCGCGGAATATTACTTTATGGAAAATCCGGCGGTTGAAACCATGGTGCGCAATATGCAACTGGTTCGCCCTACAATTTTTATCAGCATTCCCAAAAAATGGATGCAATTGTATGAGTATGTCAACGAACGGGTGGACGTGGAAATCGAAAAGGAATCGATAATTAAAGAGACGGTGGAAGAGGCGACCGGCGGCAGCCTGAAATGGGGACTGTCGGCTGCGGGTTATTTGGATCCCGTGATTTTCAGATTTTTTCAGCGTTACGGAATTGAGCTGCTCAGCGGATTTGGCATGACCGAGGCGACCGGCGGAATTACAATGACCGAGCCCGGCAATTATGTGGAAAACGCGCTCGGAAAACCGCTGCCCGGCATCGAGGTTAAGCTGAGCGAAGACGGCGAAATGCTGATTCGCGGGGCTTACGTGATGATGGGTTATTACGGAGAATCGAAGCAGCCCTTTGCCGATGGCTGGCTTCCCACCGGGGATATCATGCGCCGGATGAAAAACGGCTATTTTGAAATCATTGATCGCAAAAAGGAAATCTACAAAAATAATCGCGGCGAGACCATCGCTCCCCAGAGAATTGAAAATTTCTTTTACGATTTTGATTACGTAAAACAGGTGTTCCTTGTGGGCGATAATCGTCCTTTTAATACGGTGTTGATTTATCCCAATTATGAAGGCTCCGGAAATCCGCTGCTAAAAATGGACGAACACGAACTGCACGCCTTTTTTTCTTCGGTGGTTGTGACGGTCAATAATTTTTTGGCGCCTTTTGAACGCATCGTGGATTTCAGGATTATCGATCGTCCTTTTTCCGCCGAACACGGCGAGCTTACGCCCAAGGGTACTTACAAACGCCGGGTAATCGAATCGAATTTCGCCGAGCTGATCGAAACAATGTATCAGCGCAATTATGTTGAATTTAAATGGCGGAACTTAACCATCCGTATCCCGAACTGGTTTTTGCGCGAAAAGGGCTACCTGATCCGCGATATTCGTATGGTTAAAGACGGAATTGTGATCGACAAATCCGGACAAAGACTGCCCCTTAAACTGCTTAAAGATCATCGCATTCAGATCGGTCGCTATCTTTATTCTTTTAGCGGCGATGTGATCGACATGCAAATTCTGCTTTCCAATCCCCTGTACTGGCTGGGAAATAAGGAACTAATCGATTTTACTGGCGGTCAAACGTTTCAGTGGTACCGATTGGAAAGACTCGACAAAAATCTGATCTTTGAAAAAAACACGATTCTCGAATCCGTGTCTCCCGAAGAATCCCGATTGTTTGATCAAATTGAGGTGCGGAAAGAAAAATCGCTGAAGGGAATTGATCTTGCTTTGCGTCATTTGCAAACGGACGATTCGGAATCCATCGCCAAAGCGGTCGGCTATTTGCGGCAATTTTTGGATGAACCACAGCAGATGTTTTATACCCTGGTAAAAGACGCGGTCTCTCATCCGGGATTTGTGAATTCTCTTGAAGCGCTAAAACAGCAATTCAGGCTGGGCATGAATCAATTTAAAGGCAGCGCGTTTCAGGACTATTTCGATCGTTTTTTAAAGGCAAATCCGGAGTTTTTGACCAATGAAATCATCGAAGAGATTGCCGACGAAATGGGGACGGACACCGAGGTGATGAAGGCGATTCATTCGCTGATTAAGGCGCGTCTAAACGCGCTCGATCCCCGGATTTCGGTTAAGAATACAGAGCTGCCGAAATTGCTGGAATTGCTGGCTCAAATCGGAGTTGTGCATCCCATTTATTATAAACAGATTCGTCAATGGATTGTGCGTTATCAACTGCGAAAAGACTGCAAAGACCTGTCGCAGGCGGCGTCGAAAGCGCGCCGGAAATTGCTTACCGGCTTCCGCAGATGGATCGGAGAAAACCAGAAAGTTTCGGTTGACGTGGAAACGGGAAAAGAATATCGCTGGAAAGACGTAATTATTTTTGAGGAAGATATTCCTTTTGAAGACAAAGAATTATTGTTAAAGGCAATTTCGGAAAAGCCCATCATCCGCGAGGCGCTGTTCCTGTTCGGCGAAGGAATGCTTGTCGGTTTGTACGATATTCCTCCCGGCGGCGTCTGGATCAGCCGTTTGCACGAAGAGAGCGATCACAGCGTGTATCGCGTTTCGGTACAAACCCGTTTTCAGGGCGGGTACGATTTTGCGATTAATCTGGAGCGCGGCAAGACCACTCCGGCAATGCTGGAAGAAATGAATTGGTTAATCCATGCCTGCGCGCCCGCTCGGGGAATTAAGTTGG
>JAJRSN010000308.1 GCA_024278715.1 Calditrichota bacterium | reverse complement strand
TTGTAAGCTCGATGCGCAATTTCGTGTCGTGATCCATGGAATCGGCGTAAAGAAAAATCCATCGGTCGCCCTGTTTTTGTTGATTTACCGTGCGGGTAATTATCCGATCGTTGAGATAGAAGGTGAATTCAGCCTGCGCGGTATTCTCCGGCAAAATTTGCCAGTAAGCAAACATTGCGTAATTCCCCGCCAGCCAGACCGGGGGATTGTAAACGGCTTTGTTATCGGCGGATGCGGCGGCGATCATCGAACTTCCGTCGAATCCCCCTTCCGAAATCTGCCAATCGCCCTGCGTGCTGAAAAATCGCGACGACCGATCATCCATAATCAGGTCTTGATGCGGCAGGGCGGCTTTTTCGCTGAAAAGCTCTTCTTTGATTTGCTGCAGAATGTCGTCGCCCAGGTCTTCGTAATACCAAACGGTTACGCCGTCGGAGCCGTTTTCGAGGGCGTAGCGCATTTGATAGAGCAGCGAACTTGTGTTTTTAAAATCGATCCCCGAATAAAGCAAAACCCGATCGTTGGTTTGTTGTTTTGCCAATTGGAATTGATTCGGGAAATCGCTGTCGTTTAAATAGAGCATCGGTTCCACGGCATCCACGTAACCGCTGTCGCTCCAAACGTCCCAGCGTTGCAGCTTATCGCCGCTAAGCAGCATGTAAGGCGGAGCCACGGCTGCGGAAACCAAAATCGAAGGCTGCTCGCGCTTAACCGCCTTGTAAATGCGTTTGGCAATCTGATTGATCTGTTTTTCGCGCCAGCTAATCCATTGCTGCCATTCCGGATGTCCGACCGTAATTTCCAGCGGATCGCTTCCGCCGGTGGTTTCCTGATAGCGTTGCCGCGAAATCGACGAGTACGAAAAATCGGAAGAAGGGTAACGAATGCGGTCGGTTTCAATGGCGTCCAATTGCGGATACTTCACGGCAATCTCGGCAAACAGGTCTTCCGTGAATTGCTTCACTTCGGGATGCGCCGCGTCCATCCAGTGAAAAACCCCGTATTTATTTTGCTGGAAATGCTGACCCTTGTGGTCAATGGCTTCCCAGTCCGGGTGTTCGGTTAAAACGGGTCCGCTATCGCTGGTGTCCGAGCCGCTGTAATAGCTCATCAAACCATATTCGAACCAGGCAACGACCTCTAAATTCCAGCGATGGGCGATTTCTATGGTCTCCGCCAGCGGATCCCTTCCCCAGAATCGGCTCAACTGCCGGGGACCGCCCGCCCGCTCTACCACATCGCTCGGGTAAATGGTTCCCCCCAAATAATAAACTCCCACAAAAATGCGGTTAAAATTAGCCTTCGACAGCCGGTAGCAAGCCTTCTCGATTTGTTCGGGACCGCTTTCCAGCACCTCCCGGCTTAGCCAAACGCCGCGCGCCTGCGGAATTCCCCCGTAAAGAAGATTCGCCGTAAAAAGCAAAAGCAAAATGTAATAAGATAAAAATCGAATCATCACGTTCCTTATGGTTGTTTTTTTGCATATAATCGCAATCCGTTTAACTCTATTTCAAAAATAAACAACGTTTCCGGTCTTTAAAAATTTGACCGTTGATCGAAAGAATTTCCATCTGGTACAGGTAGGTTCCGCTGGAAATTCCGACCGGAAACCAGCGAAACGAAAAATTTCCGGACTCCTTTAATCCCAAATCATAAAAATCAATCAGCCTGCCCCGAAGATCGAAAAAATTAATTCGTACCCGGGCAGTATTAAACAGCTTGTAGCGAATTACCGTTTGAGCGTTGAATGGATTCGGAAAATTTTGTGCGAGATAAAAGGTTTGTACGGAGCTTCCTTTTATCTTTGCGATAGCGGAAGGTTTAACCAAACGTCCGCGGGCTTCGCCCAAAGTTACGTAATTCAACCGGTCGCCGTAAAAATTATTCAAAGAATCCATCAATTCCGCAACCCAGCGGATAACCAGACCGCTCTCGTAACCCTGCCTGGTAAAATAGTCGTGAAATAAAAGGCAGAAAACTCCGCGCGATTCAATGGTTTGTTTGATATCCCAAAGAGCCTTGTCCAATTGAGTTTTGTACTGATCGCTTTTTAAATTCCAGGTGTAATCGCCGCTTGGCTCAATATTAAAAAGTCCTTTGGTCAATTCCCGTTGATCCGCAGCCGTGGTGGAAATGCTGTTAAAACCCTGATCCGCCAAAACCCGAAAGGTAACCGAGTCCGCCTGATGTCCCGGGGGCACAAATCCCAAAGGCGTTATTCCGACGCTGTCCTGCAGAATTTTTTTACCTGACGCAATCCAATTTTCTTGCTCCTGATAACTAAAGCCCTGATTATAAGTAGGGCAGTAGAACTCGTGGTACTTACCGCATAAAGAACAGATGTGAATGTAACCGTGCTGAATCACTTCGTGACCTTGTAAGACGCTCTCCCGCAATTCGCGTGCTAATTTTCCGTCGGCGTTTTCCTGTTCAACCAAACGGTGAGGAATTACCGCCCAGGTTACCTTTCCGCCGCGGGATTCGACCGACTGCTGAAAGGGAACGATGCTTCTGGGCTGAACGAATGTGTTTCGGCTTAAAACGTCATCCACGCGAATAATAAACAGCAAACTATCCGAAGCGAACAGATGCCCCAAAAACAGATTCAAAAAGATGAAAAGTAGTGTTATCCGAAATTTTGTTTTCATTCTTATCGCTTACCAATCTCTGAAAAACGCCGGTTTCCCGATGATTTAAAAAATCAAATTCTACGCTTAATTATTTAATCGCCTGTTATTCTGGTAAAATTTTCATCCGATTAATTTAAATCAATAGGTAAAATCGTTTCAGTAAATATCAACAGGTTACCGCTCGCCGGAATTTTTGTCATCTGCGAAAGCAGTGCAATCATATTAATCTGCGGTGTGTAATCAATAATAATTATTCGGCGCTTATTTCTTTTACTTTTTCCCACCAATCATACTCATTCAAATAGACCAGATCAAATAACATAAGTCCGCCGGTTTTTTGCAGCACCATTTGCATTGCCTTTTTAAACTGTTCGGGATGATCTTTGTATTGCATCAGGAAAAGGCTGCCATATACTTTTGTCGCGTTCATGATCACT
>JAJRSN010000307.1 GCA_024278715.1 Calditrichota bacterium | reverse complement strand
TTTATACGCATTACGATGACCGGAGAAGCCGCTTAACCCTTAACAAAAATCATAAAAGCAGCAGGCTAAAAAAACCCGCTGCTTTATCTGTTTTTTTACTTATAGTTCGTATCATATGACCATAGGAGTTATATTGAAATAACCTAAACAGGAGGAACTCCTATGGCTTACATTTCAAATGATTATGGCATCAAAAGGTTAGAATCAAAAACAACCCGAAATGCCATTATCCAAAAATTGACTTCTGATTTTAATCTGACACCTATCATCGCAGAAGCTTTCTATCAACAATTTTCTCTTTACTTTAAAGAACATGCAGACATTAAACTTGCCGATGGCGAAGTAGCCTATGAAGCCGTCGATGCCAATGAGCCGGCCGGTAAGCATATTCGACTTACTCGTAAACTGACGATCAAAATCAACCTCATAGACCTTAATACAGACTTAGAAGCTCTGGCCAACTTTGGCCTGGCCGGCTTAAGGAGACATAGGCTCATGCGACTGACCAAACAAGCCTATGATCAGGGCGCCCTCTTAAGCTACGAAGACCTGGCCATGATCCTTACTACAAGTCCCTCTACCATCAAAAGGGATGTGCAACTACTGAAAAAACAAGGCTTTTTTATTATGACTCGTGGCGCAAAACACGACATGGGACCCGGGCTATCCCACAAAACCATTATCCTCGACCTGTATTTTAACGGTTATACTTTCTCCGAAATAGAACAAAAAACTAACCATTCGGAAACAAGCGTCAAACGCTATCTGACAGATTTTATGCAAGTAGCAACCCTTTACAAACAGGGATTCTCCAAACCGCAAATCCGCATGATTGCTAAAAAATCCGACCGACTTGTCAGAGAATATATCCGCATCTACCAAACCTTCTCTAAACATGATAACCAACGGCTAATAAAACTGCTCACTCCGGAAAAACCCGGCTCTCAGGCTAAAAAAAAATCAAACGCTCAACCATGCACAGGAGGTGAGCAAAATGATTAAGCCACTAACCAAACAACAAATTCAGCTCAAAAAAATCAGACGTCTTAAAGATAAAAATCTACATAATCTACTTCTGTATCGCTTCCTTAATCAATATGGATATGATAAAGGCGAAATTACCGCCAAAGCCATTATCGATGATATCATCCGATTAGTAGATGAATATTATCTGGTTTCAT
Organism: Calditrichota bacterium; assembly: GCA_024278715.1. Lineage (GTDB taxonomy): Bacteria > Calditrichota > Calditrichia > Calditrichales > Calditrichaceae > Caldithrix. The sequence goes on along the minus strand of JAJRSN010000307.1, from coordinate 6,591 downwards.
CTCTGGAAGACGATCTCCATCACATCAATCATGGACAGTTGGTCTACATGGCCGTCCCCGTAGATGAATTCCCAAAACGGGGAAAAGCTATCGCCCAAACCAAACTCAAACCTGTGGTTCTATCTTTCATGACCGACTCAGATATTGAACATATCGCCCATGGATTCGATTCAAAATCCCTGCGAAAAAATCGCTTGAAACGCTGGGTCGATGAAGCCTTTGACCAGGGCGCTTTGCTCACTCAGTTAGACCTGGCTATGCTTTTAGGAGTATGCGATGTTGTGGTCAGTCAGTATGTTAATGAAATCCAGAGTGAAGGTAAACTCTTACCTACGCGCGGAAATATCCATGATCTCTCCGGAGCCATTACCCACAAAAAAGAAATTATTACGCTCTTTCTAAATGGATACCTCACTCCAGAAATAGCCGTAAAAACCAAACATAGCAAAGAAGCGGTTGACCGTTACATCAGCGATTTCCATAGAGTGCAAATCCTTTGGCAACACGGCGTAACCAACTTGGACAAGATCGCTCAACTTGTGCGTCGCTCTAAACGAGTCGTTCAACAATACATCGACCTTATGCCGGATAAAATCAGAAAATCAATTTCAAAGACCAAAAAAGTTGATTTAGATGAAAATCACCTTAAATTGAATTCGTCTGGCGAAACGGAAGCGGGCTCTGCTGAGGAGCAACCCGCCGAGGGATAACCAGACTCACGTAGATCAAGAAGAGAGTGAAGCAAATCTCGTTTCACTCCCTTCTTCTTTAAATTCTTGATCTATGTGACGATGCCTTAAAAAACCTTTTTTTCAATCATAGCAGGACATTACACTATCCTATGGTCATTTGACACTATTTGGTCAGAATCATCTTTTTGGTGGCTGTAAAATTTTCGGTTTGAAGCGTGTAGATGTAAACTCCGGAAGCCAAACCTTCTCCGCTGATTTTAATGCTGTGTTTACCGGCGGGCATCTTTTGATTTAAAACTTCACTGACTAACTGACCGGTAATCGAATAGATGCGCAATTTAACCTGTGAAGCCTTCGGTAAAGCAAAACCGATTGTCGTTGTGGGGTTAAAGGGATTCGGATAGTTCTGTTCCAACTCGAATTTTTGCGGGACAACGGCAGTGCTCGGAATTGCGGTTCCGGTGCCGTGAATCGCTTCCACATTGGAGGCTGCCCAGGTCATAGTTTCATCGGTATGGCAGGTCAGACAGGTAAAATCCAGAGTCACGTAAGCTTTGCCTTCATCGTCAACGCGAACAAATTTACCGTCGTCTGTAATTAACTTCCAGGTAGTATCGGGATTAATGCGGAAAATATGGGTATGCAAATCGCCTTTAAGCACGGAGCCGCCTTTGTAATCGATGGAAATTTTAACCGCGGATTTTGATGCTTTGGGCATGTGGCAGGTGTGGCATTCCAGATCAGCCATTTCTGCAACTTTGATTTCGACTTTGGAGTGGCAAACCTGACATGTGTTTTCATCGCCTTTGTAACCGCCGAGATCGTAAATAGTGCTGAGATGCGGCTCATGGCATGTTCCGCAGGTAAACGATTTGTGAGGCGAAGCAAGTAATTCCTCATATTGCTCGTGATGTTTAATCAATCCTTTGCTTACATCAATCTGATTCACGTCGCCGCGGATATGGCAGCTTGAGCAATTTTCCTCTTTAGATGGTTTAACGCTGGTCGGATTAGATGCGTGGTCGCTTGAGGGACCGTGGCAGCCTTCGCAGGTTACGCCTGGTTCAGCCCATGTGCCGTAAATTCCCGGTAAACTATCCTGATGAGGTCCGGCTTCGCCGGTGGCAACCCAACCCGTTGTGTGGCAACTGCCGCAAGTATAAGGCTTACGAGGAGCCTCGGAAGCGTCGTAGCCTGTCCAGCCGGCTTCCAAACCTAAATCCGGATTTGCAAGGTTATACTGACGAATGCTGTCGCCGGTTAAAATATAACCCTCTTTGTCCATAAAGCGAGCCTTCCAACCGAAACCGCCAATGACATAGCTGATGCTGTCCCAGGTCATGTCAGCGGGTGGATTGGGTACTCCGGGTGAAGTTCCTTCCGGAAATACCGGAGGGGCGCCGTCAATTTTCGTGATTTTGTGCGGATGACCTGTTTTAATAAACGTATCATAGATAGCGCTATGACAGGTTTTACAGGTCTGTGATCCTACATAATCCTGCGCCATAAGGCTGCCCCAGAAAAGAAGGATCAACAGGAAAAGCCCAAACCGTAAACATCTGGACATTTTAACTCCTTTCAGTTAAGTTAAGTTACATAATGAAGACTTCGTATTAAATATACAAACACAAATATTGTTAAAAAAGGCACAAAAGATGATTTTTTTTTCATATTTTTGGCAAATAGCTGTAATTTTTTTAAAATTACATTGCAAAAAAGAAAATTGGATGACAAAAAATGCATATATTAATTGCCGAAGATGAAAAAAGTCTGGCTCAATCGCTGCAAAAAAGCTTTTTAGCGGAAGGCTTTGAGGCTTCCGTTGTTTTTGACGGAAAATCAGCGCTTGAATTTATCAAAAGTCATTCCGTTGATTTATTATTATTGGACTGGCGCATGCCCGGATTAAGCGGTTACGAGGTTTGTAAAAAATTACATTCCCAGGGAAACAAAATCCCGATTATTCTTCTCACGGCGTTAAGCGACGTTTCGAATAAGGTGCAGGCGCTCAACGCCGGCGCGGACGATTATATTACCAAACCCTTTGCCTTTAAAGAACTACTGGCACGAATTCAGGCGGTAAGCCGCAGATTTAAAAACGCCTCGGACTCTCTTTCGTTTGGCAGTTGTTCTTTGAATTTAATCACTCATGAAATTAAATCCGAAAAAGGGAATTTGAAACTTTCCGAAAAAGAATTCGAATTACTCTTCTATTTTGTTCAGCATAAAAATTCGATTATTACCAGAGAACAAATCGCAACCGATGTTTGGAAATTAAATTTTTTGCCTTCCACTAATTTCATAGAAACCACAATCAAAAATTTGCGTAAAAAATTAAGCGAAATTACCGATTGTAATCATATCAAAACCGTATATGGCGAAGGATATACTTTCATTGAAGAATAAGTTTTTTACCAAAAGCAGTTTGCGCATTATTTTATTTAACACGTTCACCATGCTAATTTTTTATGCCGCCTTTAACCTTTTCTTTTTTCTTGTTCTGGACAATCAGTTGGAAAACCAGGTGGATATTGCTCTACACCATGAAATGGATCATTTTATCCAGCTTGTCGCATTAGTGGACGATTCATTGATTTTAAACCACGGGGAAGAATTAAACGAAACCGATTTAAACGAGCTTACCGAACATCCTTATTTTTTACAGATACTTGACAAAACAGGAAGAATTATTTATCAAAGTAAAAATATGCGATATCTGTCGGGGATTCCCATCCATTTTCCCCTGTACAATGACAATCTTACATTCGTTAACTATCAGGTCGATTCCAGAAACTTACGCACCGGATACCAACCAATTTACAAGAATAATCGGGTTGTGGGATACATTCAGCTTTCGACTTTTAAATCCGCCGGCAAGGAGGTTTTGACCAATATCCTGTTTTTTGATTTGATCAGTTTTCCCCTTGTGCTGCTTCTTATCCTGGGGATTGCCTATATGAACGCTCAGCAATATCTGGCGCCCATTCGAAAGGTCATCGAACTGGCAAGAAGAATTTCGGCTTCGGACCTTAGCCAACGCCTTACCTACAAAGCGGATGACGAGGACGAGATGGGGCAGCTTCGCGATACCCTTAATCATTTGTTCGAGCGGCTGGACAGGCAAATCAGACAAATCGCCCAATTTACGGATAATGCGGCTCATCAGTTAATGTCTCCCTTAACGATTATTAAGACCGAGCTGGAATTTGTCACCAGAGAAAATCACACCCATTCCGATTGCGCCGAAACGTTTCAGATTTTGGTGGAACAAACCGACCGGATGATCCACATCGTGAACACTCTTTTGATTTTGGCTAAGGATGACAGCGGTCGTCTGGTGGAAAATTCGATCATTAATCTGCAAAAAATACTACTTCAATTAAAGGAGACGTATCCCGAAAGAATTCATCTGCCCGAAATCAAAAATACTATTTTTCTGCGCGGGAACAACGATTACTTTTTAATGGCGCTTCAAAATCTGATCGATAACGGTTTGAAATATTCCGATGATAATACGCCGGTGATTGTCGAGGTGGAAAAGGATAACGGCTGGGTACATATTCGGGTGAAAGATCAGGGGGTGGGAATTCCCGATAAAGAAAAAGGACGCATTTTTGAGCGGTTTTACCGAGGCAGCTTTCAAAACCAAAAACCCGGATTCGGTCTCGGTCTAAGTCTTGTCCAATCGATTGTCCGCACCATGGGCGGAAGCATTACGGTAAAAGACAATCATCCCAAAGGCGCCGTTTTTGAAATCCGCATAAAAGAACTCAAACTGGTTTAATTTGAACCTGCGCGCCGAAATTTATTTTTTCTTGTTCCAGCAATAAAATGTTCCGTTAATGCCAAACCGCTAATGTAATTCACGTTTAATTTTATTTGTCTTGTCAGCAAACGCCTTTAAAAGAATTCTTTTTAATTTTGGATGAAATAACTTTGTTTATTAAATTTTTTGTACTTTATCTTGTCTGAGTTAGTTGACAAAAGTTTCATTCAATTAAAGAAGAGGTCAGATCATGAAGCCAATCGAACGACGTCTATTTTTAGACCGGTTTTTAAATTACGTAAAAATTGACACCCAATCGAGCGAAGAATCGGACACCTACCCCAGCACCGAAAAGCAAAAGGAACTGGGGCGTCAATTGGTTAAAGAATTAAAAGAGCTCGGGTTACGAGATGCCGAAATGGACAAATACGGCTATGTTTTTGCCACCCTTCCCTCCAATGTCGATTACGATGTGCCCGCAATAGGTTTAATTGCTCATATCGATACTTCGCCCGAGGTGAGCGGCGCGAATGTTAATCCCGTAATCCACGAAAATTATCAGGGCGGCGATATTGTGTTGCCAAACGACCCCGAACAAGTGATCGAATTTAACATGAATCCCGCGCTTAAAGAATGCCTCGGACATGATATTATCACCACGGACGGCACTACCCTTTTAGGCGCCGATAATAAAGCCGGAATTGCGGAGATCATGGGAGCACTGCAATATTTGATTGAAAACCCCGATATTAAACACGGAAAAATACGTGTCGCCTTTACGGTGGACGAAGAGGTAGGTACGGGAACCAAATACTTTGACGTCAAAAAATTTGCCGCCGACTACGCCTACACGATCGACGGCGAATCAGCAGGCGAAATCGAAGACGAGACATTTTGCGCGGACACGGCAAAAATTAAGATTAAAGGGGTTAACGTCCATCCCGGCTACGCAAAAGACAGAATGATTAACGGAATCAAAATCGCAGCCGAACTGATCGAACGCTTGCCTAAAGACACCATGTCCCCCGAAACAACCGAGGGTCGGGAAGGCTATTTACATCCCCATGCAATCAAGGGTTCGGTGGAATTAACGGAAATCGTTTTTCTGGTACGTGATTTTACGGTTGAAGGTTTGAAGGAAAAAGAAAAATTTTTGCAGGATCTCTGCGACGAGCTGTCCAAGAAACACGCTCCGGCTATGTTGACTCTTGAAATCGAAGAATCTTACCGCAATATGAAGTACAAAATCGATGAAGACCCCAAAGTTGTGGAATACGCCATCGAAGCGGTGCGCCGGGCGGGATTGACTCCAAAACAAAGCCTGATTCGCGGCGGCACGGACGGCGCGCGTCTTTCTTTTATGGGTCTTTTGACTCCGAACATTTTCACCGGCGGTCATAACTTCCATAGCAAAAAAGAATGGATTTCTATTCAGGATATGGAAAAAGCCGTGGAAACGATAATCAATCTTGTTCAAATTTGGGCTGAAAAAAGCAAGAAATAGACGTTCTTGCAGGGCGTTCGGCGAACTATTTTAACCGGGGTAAATTATGTTCCCAGATAAAATTCAGCTCTTATCGGATAAAGTAATTCTTATAATCTGGAGTAACGAGCACGAAAGCATTTATTTTGCGAATCATTTGCGAATAAACTGCCCGTGCGCTTCCTGTGAAAAAATCAGGAACGGCGGCGAATCGTCCGAAGCTTACCGGCAATTTAAAAAATCAGCCGAATCGGTTACGTTTAAGTCGTGGCGGATGGTCGGCAGATACGCCGTAGGTTTTGCATTTAGCGACGGGCACAACTTGGGAATGTACCGGTTTGAGGAATTACGCAGACTCTGCCAATGCGAAGAATGCAGAACGGATGTAATTCGCATTCGCGGACCGCTCAAGTAATTTGTATTGATTTGCTGTCGATTTTATCTTAAATTTGCGCATTCCAAAAGCCACCGTAGCTCAGACGGTAGAGCAGCTGATTCGTAATCAGCGGGTCGCAGGTTCAATTCCTGTCGGTGGCTCGGAAGAACAGCCTGCATGGATTTTACATGCGGGCTTTTTTTGTTTTAGTGGCTGGTAAAGGGGGTAAGGGGGAAGGGTTAAGGGTTACGGGTTAAGAGTTAAGAGTTAAGAG
>JAJRSN010000306.1 GCA_024278715.1 Calditrichota bacterium | reverse complement strand
GGCAGAAAACGTCCGGGGCGCTTCTTTTTAGTGGAAATGAACACCACGGCTAAGGCGGGAGTCAGAAAAACAGCCAACAACATGGAAACAAAAATAGCAACTGCTAAGGTGGAAGCTAACGCTCTGAAAAAGATTCCCGGCACGCCCGTTAAAAAGATCAGCGGAACAAAAACCACCAGGGTTGTAAGGGTTGCTCCCAACAGCGGGGGAATAATTTCGCCGGTCGCTTTTATGACGGCTTCGGTCCGCGGGCGTCCCTGTTCGAGGTAGCGTTCGATGTTTTCCACCACCACAATGGCGTTGTCCACCAATATTCCGATCGAGGCTGCAAGTCCTCCTAAACTCATCAAATTCAAATTCATCCCAAAAAGTTTGATAAAGATGAATGTAATGAGCAAGGCAATGGGAATAATCACGGCGGTAACCAATGTAATGCGGATTCTTTTCAAAAAGAGCAATAAAATGACGACCGTTAATAAGGCGCCCAGAAAAATAGCATCGCGAACGCTGGTCATGGAACTGCGGATAAAGTCGGTCATATCGTACCATTTTTGGACTTTAACGTCGGCGGGAAGAACCGGCTTAAGCTCCCGCCAGCGTTTTTCCACCTCTTTCATAATCGCCACCGCGTTTGTGCCCGGCTGCTTGATCACGGTTATCAGCACGGCGGGCTTTAAGCCGCTTTCGCAGTAGATAAATGTCTCCTTAACGGCGGGTTCGACGGTCGCCACTTCGGAAAGAAAAACGGGCGTGGAGCCGCGGTAGGCGACCACTGTCTTTTTAATGTCGTCGATCTTTTTAAAACGGTTGTCGGCTATGTTCAGGTAAAGTTTGTGCGATTCGTTCAAACGCCCGACGTATTTTAAAGAATTGCTTTTTTGCAGAGCCTCTTCGATTTGTCTGTAATCAAGATGAAAAGCGGCTAATTTTTGCGGGTTTAAATTAACGCGGTATTCTCTTTCATGACCTCCCATTATTTCAATATTATAAACTCCGGGAATACTGACAAGCTGCGGTCGGATGACGAACACGCCGAGGTCGCGCAGTTTTATCAAATCCGATTTGTCCGAAGTAAGGCTGTAACCGGCGACCGGGTAAGTGCTTGTGGTAAACCGTCTTACTTCCAATTTAACTCCCGCGGGCAACTGATGCTGAATTCCGCTCACCGCCGCCTGAACCAACTGGTATGCCCGGAACATGTCCTGATTCCACTGAAAGTCGATATTAATTTCGGCGGATCCGCGGCTGATGGTTGATCGAACGAGGCGCACGCCTTCCACCATCATCACGGCTTCCTCGATGGGTTTAGCAACCTCCATTTCCGTCTCTTTTAAGGGAGCCAGACCATAGTCAACCATTACGGCGATTCGCGGAAAAGCGGCGTCCGGGAAAACGCCCTCGGGAATTCGGAAAATCAAATAAAATCCGATAAGAGAAAGAAGGAACGCCGTAAAAACCACAGCCCTTTTATTTTCAACTGCGAATTTTGACAGGACGCTCATTCGACAACCACCTCCGTTCCGTCAACAAGCGAATACGCCTTTTGCGTGGCAACCCTTTCTCCTTCTTTTAATCCCGAAAGAACTTCAATCCGCCCGTTTTGTCTGATTCCCGTAAATATGCGGCGACGTTCGACTTTATTTCCCTTTAAAACAAAGACGCTGTAAACGCCTTCGTCTTCTAATAACGCTTCGCGCGGAACGACGAGAGTGTTTTTATGGACCCGACCCGGGAAAAACATCTGCACTGACATGCCCGGACGAAATTCTTTTGAGGAATTATCTAAGCGCAGACGAACGGCGACGGTCTGTTTCGTTTCGTCAACATCGCCCGAAACGGCGGCTACCGGCAGCGAAACAGGGTCATGATGATAATTGATGAATGAAACCCCGATCTTTTTTAAATTTCGCGTCAGGGGCAAATAACGAACGGGCAAATCGCCGATAACGTCCATCACGCGCAGATCGCCGATACGGATGATCGGTTCGCCCTTTTGAATCACGTCTCCGCTGTGGCGCAAAACCTTTAACACCGTTCCGTCGAGGGGACTGTAAAGCGGGATCGATTTTATTTGTTTTTCAAGAACGGGACGCAGCTTTTTATCGATTTGAGTTAGTATCTGTAAAAGCGCCTCGCGCTGCGGAGGAACAATTGTGCCGATCCTTTCGCCTTTACGAACCTTATCGCCCAACAGCAGGTTAAAATCGGAAAGCCGACCGTCGAACTGGGAGGCGAGAAAGGATTCCTGACGAAGACGAATCTTCCCGAAAATCCGGATTGTATCGACCATATCCGTACGGATTACCGGCGCGACCTTTATCCGAATGGCGCGATCCGCAGGCTCGGCGTTTGAAGATTCTTTTTCCCGGCACGAAAGTAATGTGCCGCCGAAAATCAGAAAAATCAGAAAGATCCTTTTCATAATAACCTCAATTGTTGATCAACGAACCGTATGAATTTTATTTATCACATTTAAAATTCTGTAAGTGTTTTTTCGCACAGCGATTAGAAATCTATTGTTTTGTCGGAATCGCAGGATTTCGCACTGCGTTCGAAATGACAGAACATTGTTTTTAGAGCGGATTCATTTTTTTGCTTAACTATTTTTCCAGTTCTTCGATTTTGTTTAACTGATCGGTGGCGATGTAAAACTCGATTAAGTCCCTGACGTACTCCAGTTGTGTTTCCTCGATCGCTATTTGCGTTTCGCTTAACTGCTGCTGCGCGGAGAGATATTCCAGATTCGTGACCAGTCCCGCCCGATAGTCGGCTTCCGCCAGTTGAAAAGCCTTTTTTGTGGTTTGCAATCTTTTGTTCCGCAAGACGAACAGATGTTTGAGCTGTTTTAATTTTTCGAATATTTTTTGGATTTGAATGGAAAGCTCCCGTTCGGTACTATTTTTGTCGTATTCAAGCGAACGGGCGCGAGCCGCAGCTTTTTGCGTTTGATATTTTGTGGCGTTCCACAGAAACAAGGGAAAGCTGACCCCGGCGTTAACCGACCAGTAATTTCCGTCGCCGGTGGGATCGCGGTCAACGGCGTATCCGCCCGCCAGATGCAAACCGGGCAACTGCCGCGCCCGCGCCAGACGCGCCGTCATTTTTTGCGCTTTGATCCGAAATTCGAGCGCTTTTAAAACGGGATGTCTCCGCAGCAGGGAAGAGGTTAAATCGGGAAGAGGCTTACGGCATATTTCGGAAGCGGGAACAGGCTTTAGAACAAGATTTTCCGCATCATTTAAATTAAGCAGCAGGGCAAGCTCTTTAACAACATTCTTTTGATCGGATTTTAAGATTGAAATTTTTTCTTTTAATTTAAGGATTTCCGATTCCGTCTGTAGGAGATCGAATTCGGTTTTGGAGCCGGCTTGCCACAGGGCTTTGGCGACAACATAATGGCTTTGTAAAAGTCGCAGGCGATTCTGCAGCAGGGTGTCCTGCTTGTTCATTTTCAAAATTTCAATAAACAGAAGAGCGGTTCTGCGGATAACTTCTAATTGTTTGCTTTCCGTTTCAGCCCGAGCCGCCAATAAATTTTGTTTGTAAATTGACGAGGTTTTCAGTAAAAGATTTCCCAAAGCCCAGTCGCCGTGAATCAATGACCATTGCTGCCGAAAACCGTAAGGTTGTAAATCGCGATGCTCGTAAGAAAATTCGGCGGAAAACTGCGGCAGGGCTTCGGCTTTGCCGATCAAAAACGACTGCTCGGCGGCGTCCTGACGAAAGGCGCTTGCTTGAATCTTAAAACTTGCTTCTTTCGCTTTTTGCAGACAATCGGTTAGCGTAAGAGATTGCGAAAAAACCGAATTCGCTGAAATTGAAATAAGCAAGCCAACGAAAATCTTTTTAAGAAGTTTATTCATATTTACCGATTCCTTTGACTAAAACCGTTCGCAAATTTCCCCGAAATAAAATTTTAAGGAAAACCGGTTAAAGCACGAAACGCCAGACAAATTTGCTGAGCACGGTGGTATTGATTAAGCGCCAGGAATGCCCGCTCGTATCAAAAGCCTGATTAACCACAAAGAAAAAGTCGGCGCCTAATTTGGGAATCCAGTTCACTCGAAAGTTGAGCAGCACTTCATTTTCGTCGCTGTTCCACTGTCCGAAAACAGAGCCGAATAAATCCGGAGAAACGGCAAATTCCATTCTGCTGCCGACTTCGTTAACGGTAAAGTTGCCCTGAGGCAGATTGATGATATTCTGAGTGAAATCGTAGCTGACGTTAATGTGTTTGTTCACTTTAATTGTGTTGCGGATAAACCATTCGGTGCGCTTGCCCGTGTAAAAGTCGCCCCAGTTAATAAACAAAAATCCGTAAACCGGACGCCCGTCAAAGGTTTCGAATTGCAGTTCGTAGCGGGTGAACCAGTATTCTCCCGCGGGAATAATAATGCCGTCGTGGATTTCAAAGTCTTCGGTAAGATTTTCGGCTCTGCGCTGCACATTGGATTCAAAAAAATCGCCGCTTTTTAAGGTAAATCCCAGCGGACGGAATTCAGACCATAAAGACTGCAATTTGTGGGTCTTATCGTCGATGTAATAATTGAAATCGAAGGGCTTAAAAACAAGCCGCTGAACAAAGGGCAGGAACTCGGGTCGCGGCTTTATTCTGAAATCCGCCATAAACATTTGATAATTTTGTCGGCGCAGGAAACCGGTTTCGGGATTAAATTGCGCGTCCGAGCGGTCCCAAATAGCGGAAAAATCGATAAAATCATTGGGCATATCGATAAACAGGCGGTGGGCTAATCCGGTTTTTTGTTCTCTGTCGGATGTGTAGCTTTGCGCCACTGCGCCGCCTAAAGCCAGTGTTTTGTTCCCCAAAAAGTCGGAGGTCGAATAGAGAAAGTCCATACCGTAAACCGCGTTTTGACGATTAGGCTCAAACTTTCCCACGCCTATTAATCCGATGCTCGATTGCTGCCAGATGTCCTGTTTCCAGCGCAAAGCAGTGTAATTTGTTGTTG
>JAJRSN010000305.1 GCA_024278715.1 Calditrichota bacterium | reverse complement strand
AGAAAGCAGAATACGGAAAGCCGTGATGAGTAATACAAAATAAAAAATAAAAAAGGATTGTCAGAAAGCAGTGATACGTGACGCTTAACGCTTACACCCTTAACGCTTAACGAATAACCAATTTAACGACAATGGATTAAATGTCGATAACTCATTACGCATTACGCATTACGCATTACGCATTACGATGACCGGAGAAGCCGCTTAACCCTTAAACCATACACCATTAACAAACAACTAAATTTTTCCGCGAACTTTTTGTTGGATTCAATCATTTAAAATTTTAAATTACGGATGTCTTAAACAAAGGCGTTCAAAGCATGCATACGATGCGCTTTAAAAAAATATTAATCCCGGTTTTAACCGGTTTGCTGCTGATTCTTACCTCAGTCGGAGGTATCGCTCATAACCATCCCATCTGGCAGGGCGAAAACAATTCCTGTCCGGCTTATATCCTTAACAATACAGTCAATTTTGAACAGGCTCCCGGTATTGATTTTTCTCCTGTTCTGTTGCAATCCGCTGAGATTATTCAATACAGCGATGATAGTCCGGTTTTACAAAGTTATTTTTATCCCTTTGATCGTCGAGGACCTCCCGTTTTATTCTCGCTTGTTTAATATCTGATCAATTTATCACCCCGTTTGGGATTTTACCATTTTGGAATTACCGGAGATGTCTTTTAATAGGCTCCGGTTGACGCCATTGTATGCGTATCACCCGTATTTAAAGTAAAAAAGCGGGGTATTTGTTGTGATTTAATATTTCGGAGGTTCTTATGAGAAAAATAATCTTCTGTGTTATTTCAATTCTTTTGAGTACGACAATCATTTTTGCCCAGAGTTCGGACTATTCAAAAATTGATTCGCTTACAAAACAAATAAGCGATCTGCAAAATCGTTTACAAACGTTAGAAGAAAAGCAGGCTGAATCGGAGTTGGAAAAGCTAAGAGAGCAGGCGTTGCAGACCGCCGCGGCTCAGCAAGAAGAACAACCCCGGGTTTTCAAAAGCGGTCAGCGTTCTTTACAAGCTATTAATCCCGAAATAAGCGTAACAGGCGACGCTTTTTTACAGGCCGTTATGAATGAGGACAGCTTTACAAAAGAAGAACGCACCGGAGCCCGATTCAGAGTGATCGGCTTGCATTTTCAGAGCAATCTTGATCCCTTCAGTCTGGCGAAAATCGCCGTCGAAGTTCATCCCGAGGGTATTGAATTGGGCGAAGCGTATGCCACCTGGAGCAATGTGTTTAAGAATGTATCGTTTACCGCTGGCAAATTCAGGCAGCAGTTCGGCGTCGTCAATCGATGGCACGCCCACGCTCTGGAACAATTTGATTTCCCTTTGGCAATGACCACCATTTTAGGCGAGGACGGTTTGAATCAAACCGGTCTTTCGATTGACTGGTTGATGCCCAAGCTGTTCGCGCAGGTGAATACATTGACTTTACAGATCACCGACGGACAGAATAATCATCTGTTTGCCGGTGAATTGTTTTCCTTCCCCGCGGTGTTGGGTCATCTGAAAAATTATTATGATTTGAATCCGAACACCTATCTGGAAGTCGGTTTGACCGGAATGGTGGGGCAAAATAATCGCCGCGGATATCTGAATGACTCTCTGATAACAGAGTCATCCCGTTTGACAAAATTAGCAGGTTTGGATTTAACTCTTTCGTGGGAACCGCTGAACAGGGCGCATTACCATTCGTTGGTCTGGCGTTCCGAATTGTATTACGCCGATAAAAAATTACCTCTGAATAAAAGCATTAAAGCCATAGGCGGATATTCTTATTTACAATACCGCTTCAACGAGCGCTTGTACGCGGGAGTTCGTCTGGATTACACCCAGCCTTTTACCGAAGACAACAACGGTAAGAACATTCATCAAATCGTTCCTTATGTTACCTGGTGGCAAAGTCACTGGGTGCGTTTCCGGTTACAGTGGAATTATCTCAACGGCAATGCGGCGGAAAAGTCAAATTCCGTTGTACGCCTGCAACTTACCTGGGCTGCCGGTCCGCACAAACATGAACGTTATTGATGAATTCGGAAACGTTTAAGGAAATTTAAAAGCTCGTTTGGAGGTAATATGAAACGTCTATTATATATTGTGTTTTCTGTTTTTTTAGTTGCTCAAATAGTTTGGGCATCCGGTAAGCTGCGTGTGGTCACCACACTGAGCACGTATGCCGATATCGCACAAAAAATCGGCGGCGATCGGGTAGAGGTCAGTTACATTGTTCCCGGAAATCAGGATGCGCATTTTGTTCGTCCCAAACCAAGTTTCGCTGTTTTGTTAAACAAAGCGGATGTTTTTGTTTCCACGGGACTTGATTTGGAGCTATGGGCGCCCACGCTGGTCGATATGTCTAAAAACCCGAAAATCAGATCGGGACAAAGCGGCTATGTTTCCGCAAGTTACGGAATTCGCCTTCTGGAAAAGCCGGACGTTCTTTCCCGCAGCGAAGGAGGAGTTCATATTTACGGCAATCCGCACATTATCACCGGACCCTTGAATTTTAAAAAGATCGCCGAAAACATTGAGCTTGGTCTGGGAAAAAATGATCCTGCTAATAAAACGTATTACAGGCAAAATTTAAAAGTGTTTAAAGAAGAAATCGATACGCGTATGTTTGGTAAACGGTTGGTTCAATTAATGGGCGGCGATCTTTTGACCAAACTGACCCTCAACGGTCAATTGATCGATTTTTTGCGCAGTAAATCATTCAGAGGTAAAAAGTTGATCGATTATTTGGGCGGATGGATGAAAGAAAGCCTGATTTTTCGCGGTAGAAAGATTGTCACTTATCATAAAAACTGGGCTTATTTCAGGCAGACATTCGGCGTGGATGTGATCGGTTATGTGGAGCCAAAACCCGGCATTCCGCCTTCGCCCAAACACGTGGAAGAGCTGGTTCGCGAAATGCGCAAGAATAATGTAAAGGTTCTGATGGCGGCTAATTATTTTAGCGAAAACAAGGTGCGGGAAATTTGTGATAAGGTCGGAGCCATACCGGTAATAGTTCCCATGGGCGTTAACGGAGCGCCCGGAACGGAAGACGTGTTTAAATTGGTTGATTTCTGGGTTACTCGTTTGAAAGAGGCGTTTTTGAAATCTCAGGCAAAATTAAATTGATTGATAAGCGTCCGTTTAAACGGACGCTTATTTATTGCTTGAAAAACGTAAAAATCCGGACGCGTATTCAATTAAGCGAGGTTTGACATGCAATTAAGTATTTGGGATATAATGGCGCCCGCCTTTTTCGAGTGTCTGATTTTAGTGGGCATCCATTCTTATCTTGGTATTCATGTGATTAGGCGGAAAGTAATTTTTGTGGATTTGGCGCTGGCGCAGGTAGCAGCTCTGGGAACCACGGTTGGATTTCTATTCGGTATTCTGCCGGGCAGCACAGGCGCTTACTGGTTTTCGTTAGGGTTTGCCATATTAGGCGCTGCTGTCTTTTCTCTCTCCCGATTCCGAAATGAAAAAATCCCCCAGGAAGCGGTGATCGGATTGGTGTACGCCCTGGCTGCTGCCGTTGCTATTTTAGTTATCGACAAAGCGCCGCACGGTGCTGAGCACATTAAGGAGCTTTTGACCGGAAGTATTTTATGGGTTAAATGGAAAACCATTTTTCACGCCACCCTGGTTTACGCCGCGGTAGGCGCCTTTCATTTCATTTTTCGGGACGAATTTTTATTGATTTCCAACAGCCCGGAAAAGGCTTATGAACAGGGAATTTCGGTTCGCTTCTGGGATTTTCTTTTTTACGTCTCCTTCGCAATTGTGATTACGCATTCCGTGGGCACGGCAGGCGTACTGTTGGTGTTTGTCTTTTTAGTCGTT